>NZ_KI519446.1:0-33468 GCF_000482505.1 Leptotrichia trevisanii DSM 22070 | reverse complement strand
AACTTGGGTAGGAGTTGGAGCATTGACAGAAGTAAATTCTGGATTTGGCTGGTATGTAAACTATGACGGCTCTATTGACAGTGGAAAAGGTAAAGGAAATAACAATGTGTTTACGACAGGGCTTAGATTTAACTTCTAATATAATTTAAATAAATAAAAAAGGACTGACTTAAAAATTTAGGTACAGTCCTTATTATTTTGTATTGTTATTTTATAAGAGTGCAGGAAATATCTTTATCATCTCGATTAAGTAAAGCTTCATTGCCTTTTATGTGAATTTCAATTTTTCCGTTGCTGTATCGTGAACCACTTGCAGATACAACTTGATCCAATTGAAATTTGGCATTTGATGTAACATCCACCAATTGAACCTTATCATCTGTAATATAATTTACAACATATTGCTTTCCATCACAGTTAAATTTTTGTGAAACAATAGCTTTACGTCTATCGTTTATTACTGGATGTTTTCTTTTTATTTTTCTATGTCTATTTGCTGCAATTCCATTTAATGAACTTACTAATAATAAAACTCCTGCTATTATTATCAGCAATTTTCCAGTTAGTTTCATAAAGTTCCTACTTTCTTTTTACGTATTATGGGCTCTCACACCATATTTAAAATATTTTCTCCAATAAGGACTTTTTAGAGAAGACATCACAACACCTTTTGAAGATGAAGCATTTATAAACAATGAATTTCCAACATAAACAGCTGTGTGGCTCGTTCTATTTTCCGGTGTGAAATAAACGATGTCGCCTGATTTCAAATTCTTTGCTGAAACTCTTGTCCCTTTTTTTATTTGCTGCTGTGAAACTCTAGGAAGTTCTTTATTAAAGGCTTCACGGTAAACTCTACGTGTTAAGGCTGAACAATCAATTCCCTTTTTGGAATCTCCACCCCAGGCGTATTTTGTACCTCTCCATTTGCTGTAAGACGTCAAAAGTTTTCTTTCAACGGCTGCCTTTCTTCTCTCCTGAGCAGAACCTGAAGCCATAGCTTTAGCATGTCTTTGTCGCAATTCCGTCATTTTTGTTTCAATAAGAGCATTTTTATTGTTTGACGAAATACCATAAATTCCAGTATTGCTACCACTATGGCTTTTCTTATTATTTACAGGTTTGTGAGATGTTTTAGGTTTGCTAACTTTTTTAGTTTTTGATGTTTTTGCATGTAGATTTGAACCTACAAAAGCTGATAACATACATATTGCTGTTAAAAACTTGTTTTTTCTCATATATTTTTTATTCCTTTCAAAATTAGTTTTTTTATATATTTACCTCTTTTTAATATCAAAACTATCAAAAGTAATTTTATATTTGAGTAAAATTTGATTTTAAAGAGGTTTTACTGTGTATCAATTGTATCATTAATTTTGAAAAAAGTAAATTAATAAAAAATAAATTATTTTAAAAAAAACAAGAAATTTTTATAAATTATAATTTTTCAAAAGTCAAAGTCTTACCTCTGTTTGTTGTTAATACTAAAGTTGTGTTGTTTACTAATTCAATTTTTTTAGCATTTTGTAAAAGTTCTAGATATTGTCTTTCAGTTTTCATTAGACTATCAGAACCAGCCATTTCTGTACTTCCAACAGTTCCTATTGTGATATTTCCCGCTGTTATTATATAATCAGAAAAATAACTGTTAATTCCTGAATTACCATTTATTTTATTTCCTGAAAACGAAATTGTAATTCCAGCATTTCTTACTTCTTTTCCGTTCATATTAACAAGTTTCCAATCTGTTCCAGATAGTTCTTTAGTCAAACGTGATAAAGAATTTTCATCTGATTGATTATTTGAATTTGAACTTTTATTAAAACTCAAAGCATCTCCATTACTATTTCTTAAAGTTAATGTTCCTTTATTATAATTTATTTTTGGAGAAGATTGTAAAATATCCAAAAATGCCATTTCAAAGTTCATTAATTCTTCAGAACCACCCATTAATGTTGTACTTATGTCAGTTGATAAAGTAGAGTTGTTTCTAACTCGATAAGTTCCATTGTATCTGTTAATTCCTGAAAATCCACTTATCTTATTTCCTGAAAAACTAACTGTGATTTTAGTATTTCTTGGAATCTCTAAATTTACTCCGTTTTGTCTAATTCTTGATAATTGCCACGAAGTACCATTTAAATTGACAGTCTGAGCTGCACTTAAAATAAAACAATTAACCACAAACATCGCAAAAATTCCGATTAAAACAAATATTTTTTTCATTTTAAATACCTCTTTTCATTTTTGTTAATTAATAGTATCACACTAACATTAAAGAAAAATGAGAAAATTTAAAAAATTACAGAAAATTTTGAAAAAATTTTACAATCTTTTTTCTAAAATAAATATTGAAACAAAAACTAGCACAAAACCAACTATTTCAACAGATGAGAATTTTAATCCAAAAATAATTACAGATAATATAGCAGCAAGTACAGGCTCAAAGGCTGTTAAAATTCCTGCAAGGGAAGATGAAATGTAATTCAGGCTTGCGATGTAAATTAAATAGGCTATGGAAGTTCCCAGAATTACAACAATTATCACTTGAATAATTGATTTTGCATTTACATTACCTTCAATTTTCCAAATTGGATGAATAATATTTGAAATTATGCTCCCAACTATCATTCCCCAGCCAACTACTGTTATACTTCCATATTTTTTCAGAAGTTTTTTTGGATATGTTGAATAGAAGGCTATCATAATAGCTGATACAAGTCCAAATACCAATGCTTCCATTGAAACAGATAAATTTGAGAAATTCCCTTTTGTTGCTATAAATACAACTCCTAAAATTGTCATAAATAATAGAATTATAGTTGAAACAGATGGCAATTTTCTATTTTTTGCAGACTCATAAACGAATATAAAAAATGGTGCAGTAAACTGTAAAATTGTGGCAAATGAAACATTACTTAACTCAATTGTTTTAAAATATGTATATTGAACCAAGTACATTCCCGCTGTTCCAAATAAAATTATTCCAAGACAATCCTTTTTATTTTTTAATGGCTTTAAGACAGATTTTTTTTCAATAAAAATAACAATTGCAAATAGCAATATTCCAGAAATTAATGTCCTTGTTGAAACGAGCCAGTCTGATGAAAAATTAAATTTTTTAAAAAGAATTTCCCCGGAAATTCCTGAAATAGCCCATAGACTAGAAGCTAAACTGGCCAGCAGCATTCCATGTAATTTTTTTTGTGTTTGCATATTTATTACATATCTCCTTTTAATTTGATTGGTAAACAGCTATATTATTTTTTTAGTATAAATATAGTATAGAAAAAATACTTTAAAATTGGAATTATATTGTATCTCTATTTCAATATTTTTCAAAATTTTTTGCTCCAAGATTAAAATAGAATTATTATAATCCCCATTTCAGAATATAAATCTATATTTATTAGAGCATTAAAATTATTTAAGTTCTTACTTTTTTGAGAATTTTTAGTATATCTCAAAAATCAAAAATTAGACATAAAAAAAATGCCTTTCCAAATAACTTGTAAAAGCACCTTTTTTATATTAAATTTAATTACTATCTTAAAGATTTAATTAATTCAAAGTTGTCAAGAACTTGTTGTTCTTTAGCGATTTCTTTGTCTAATTGGTTTCTTAAGTTTTTGTATTCAGTAACTTTTGCTTTGAATTCTTTTCCAAAAATGCTTGTATCAACGTTTGCTTCAATTTCAGCAATTCTTTCGTCAATTTTAGCTTGCATTGCTGTGTAGTTGCTTAATCTTTGAGCTGCTGCATTTGCTTGAGCTTCTTGTTCTCTGAATTTTGCATCTTCCATTTGTTGTAATTTTACTAATTGGTTTTCTAAATTGCTTAGGCTGCTTTCAATTGATCCACCTGCTGCAGGTTTAGCTGCCGCTTTTGCTTTTGGAGCTGCGAATGAAACGCTACTTAATACTAAAACTCCTAATAATACTGCTAATTTCTTTTTCATTTTTCATACACGAGAATAAAATAAAACTTTTTAATTTTATTTTTGACTTCCCGTATCTCCTTTCGTTAATTTAATTTTGATTAATTACCTTTTAATGCTTCTATAGCTGCAAAGTTTTCAACAGTTGTACTTAAAGATTTGATTTCTGAATCCAATGCTTTAACTACAGCTTTGTATTGTTTTGCTAACTCAGAATATTGAGCTTTAAATGCTTTTGAATCTGCTGCTGCTTCAATTTTAGCAATTCTTTCTTCGATTTGAGCTTTTTGAGCTTCTTTTTCTGCTAATTTGTTAGATGCTGCTTCAGCATTTGCTTTTAATTTACTATACTCTTGATTTTCCATGTTTACTAATCTTTCGTATTCTGCTTCAAGTTGATTAAATCTACCAGTTACTGTTTGGTTTGTTGTTGTTTTTGAAGATTTTGAAGAAGCAGCTGAGAATGATAAAGCACTCAAAAGTACAAATAAAATTCCAACTTTTTTCATTATTTTGCCTCCTAAATTAGTTATCGGTTTTAATTATCTTTTATATTATATATCATTTGTTAATAATTGTCAATTTTTATTTAAAAACATCTCTTCTAAATGTAATTTATTACCTTCAAAAGAGACATTTTTAACTTTTAACTTTTATTAATTTTATGTATTATTATTTAATGTTGATGTTGTAGAATGCTTTTTTACCTTCGTAAACAGCTTCTTCTGCCAAGTCATCTTCGATTCTTAATAATTGGTTATATTTAGCCATTCTGTCTGTTCTTGATGCAGATCCTGTTTTGATTTGTCCTGCGTTTGTAGCAACTGCGATGTCAGCAATTGTATCATCTTCAGTTTCTCCTGATCTGTGAGATACTACTGCAGTGTATCCAGCTTTTTTAGCCATTTCAATTGCATCTAATGTTTCTGTTAAAGTACCAATTTGATTTACTTTAATTAAAATTGAATTAGCAATTCCTTTTTCAATTCCGTCTGCTAATCTTTGAGTGTTAGTAACGAACAAGTCATCTCCTACTAATTGAACATCTTTTCCGATTGCATCAGTTAGTTTTTTGAATCCATCCCAGTCATCTTCAGCAAGTCCATCTTCGATTGATACGATTGGGTATTTAGAAGTTAAGTGTTTGTACCATTCTACCATTTCGTCTGAGTTTCTTACTACTCCACCTTCTCTTTTGAATGTATAAGTGTAAGATCCGTCTGCATTTTTAGTTGCAAATTCTGATGAAGCGGCATCCATTGCGAATGTAACGTCATCTCCTAATTTGTATCCAGCAGCTTCTACAGCTTGAGAAATTACATCTAAAGCTCCTTCAGTTCCGTTAATGTTAGATGGTGCATATCCACCTTCATTTCCTACGTTAGTAGAATCTCCATTTGCTTTTAAGATTTTTCCTAAGTGATGGAAAATTTCAGATCCCATTCTTAATGCTTCTTTATATGTTTTAGCTCCTACTGGTTGAACCATGAATTCTTGAACGTCTACTGCTGAATCAGCGTGTGATCCACCATTTAAGATATTCATCATTGGTACTGGTAATTCTTTAGCGTTTACTCCACCTAAATATCTGTATAAAGGTATACCTAATTGGTTAGCTGCTGCTTTTGCCACTGCCAGTGATACACCTAAGATTGCGTTAGCTCCTAATTTACCTTTGTTAGGTGTTCCGTCTAATTCAATCATAGCTTTATCAATAGCTACTTGATCTAAAGCATCAAATCCGATTAAGTGTTCAGCAATAACTTTGTTTACGTTTTCTACTGCTTGTAATACACCTTGTCCTAAATATCTAGATTTGTCACCATCTCTTAATTCAACTGCTTCGTGTACTCCAGTTGATGCTCCAGATGGTACAGAAGCTCTTCCCATTGCTCCACCTTCTAAGTAAACTTCAACTTCTACAGTTGGATTTCCTCTTGAATCAAGTATCTCTCTTGCATAGATATCTTCAATTCTAGTCATTTCTAATTACCTCCATAAATTTATTTAATTGTATATTTCTTGAATTAATTATACCACAATGTTTGCTTATTTTCAAAACAAAATTTTTATTTTTTAAAAAATTTTTATCAAATTCTGTTAAATTTACATAAGTTTGTCTTTTTTTATAATTTTTACCTAAAAAATCTGAATATACCAGTCTTGGCTTTCATATTTTTTGACATATTTACTAAATTTTTCAATTCTTTTACATTTCATTCAAATACTTATCCAAATAATTGGCATCTTTTACAGTTGCTTTTTTTATTTCTTTAGAAATATAAGTGTTTTCCAATTTCTGCTTATTTTGTTCACGTAACTTTTTATTTGTAATTTCTTCATTAACCATCAAAGCGTTTAATAGCAGCAATGTTTCTTTTCGACGGTTGTAATCACGGACTTCATTTGATACACTAGCATTTGCAACGTTGTTTATATATTCTGAAACTGATTTTTCAATTTCACCATTGTTGTAATATTTTCTCACTTGTGCCAAAGTATAAGTTAAATTCATCGAATGAACTTCTTCATCTGTCATTCCAACCTGTCTTTTTACCTCTTCGCTTTTTAATAAATTTAAAACCTTTTTTGTTTGAACTTGTCTATCGTTTTCATTTGCTGTGTTATAAATTTTTATAATTTCCATAATGGGAGTATTACTATATTTTCTTTCTATTTCCTTATAATAATTGTCACTTTTATCTTTTTTTCCCGTTCCACGATAATATACCATTTTTGCAAACAGTTTTTCATAATCGTAAGGAGTGTATTTTGTAAATAAATCTAAGTATTTTTCATAATCTTTTCCGATTTTTGATTCATAAATTGTAATGATGTCTTCTGATACGATGTAATTTCGCTCATCTTTTTTCAAGATGGCAAGCAGTTTATTCAATTTTTCCCCAATTACAGTTTCATCATTTCCAAAAGACACAATATCTCTTATTTCGTAATCAATTTTTTGTGTTTCATCAATTATTGACTGCTTTATCCCAATTTTTGCAAGATTTTCCTGAATCTGCTCTCTTCTTGTATAAGTAAAACTTAAACTGTTCAATAATAAAAATATTATTGTTAATTTTTTCATAAATCACTCTCCATTTTTTTATATTTTTATATTTTAATTTTTTACAACAAATCAAAATTATAATCCGATTATTTCCCAGTTATTATGGCTCTTTCCTTCTATTACACCATTTTTTACATTTCGGATATAATCAATCATCATATTCTGAATAGTTCCCTTTATATTTCCGATTGCTTCTTTAGATGCCCACAATACTGGTATTTCCTGTCCATCGAAAATACCGCCTTTTCTAGCTAATTGTTCAAATCTATAAGCATTCATTCCAACTTTCAGCTTCATCTCAGGAGTTATTTTTGTTCCATTTTTCAACATCAGATTGGTAATTTTACTGCCTTTTTCGTTTCTCAAGTCGATTTTGTACTTCACTCCTCCAAAAATATCAAAAGTAACGTATTTTCCATTGGCACGTTCTGGATTGTAACGATATTCAGTATCGCCAGCCTGAATTGTGTCAAAATAGTCAGCAGCCCATTCCATATAGTCTTTTAGCTGTTTTCCAGTCATTTCGTAGATTGTAACATCTCCGCCTGTATAACGGTAGTTGTAAACTATATCTTTTCTCCTGATTTTTCCTTTGTCCAGTTTTACATTTTCATAGTTATATGCAAATGAAACAACGTCAGCGCCGCTGTAATAAAGTTCCACATCCGTTATGAACGAGGACATTCCTGTATCTTTTCCAAACGCAGCTGATACACCGTGATGTTTTTCCTTTGGAATCATATCATTTAAAGTTTCTCCAATTTCTTCATTTGCGATGGTACAAAGTCTACGATGGAACGGTTTATAAATTTCTTCAATTTTTTTGTCAGGTTTTTCATTTTTAACGGGAATAGTCGTAGAATCCTTGCTTATCAATTTTATGTTTTCGCCAATAACCTCAAATTTTAAGTCTACTTCTGAAATAACAGTTCCATATCTGTGAGGTTCTGTAATAAGAACGCCGTTAATTATTTCTTTTTGTATGTTCTGGTGCATATGTCCTGCGACAATCACATCGATTTCAGGCACGGCATTTGCCAAGTCCTTAACTCCTGTTTCGGGGATACCGTTCTCATTTTCAATTCCCATATGAGCCACGACGACAATAGCATTTGCCCCTTCCTCTTTCAGTTTTTTTATTTGTCTTTGAGTTTCTTTTACAGGCGATACAAAATAAAAGTCGTTCAGATAGCCGGTATCTTCTTCAAATTGTGCTGACATTGGTGTAGATAGCCCGATAATTCCTATTTTCACACCATCCTTTTCAATAATTGTAGTTGCGTCCAGGTATCTGCTTTTATCTTTTGAAAAATTAGTGTCGTTTTCAGCATTTTCATTGTAATACAAATTGGCAGTCAGTTTTTTAAATTTCATATCTCGCAAGATATTCGATAAAGTTGGCATTCCAAAGTTAAACTCGTGATTTCCTGGTACAAAAATATCATAACCCATGTAATTTAATATTTCTGGAATAGGATGTTTCGGTGTCATCGCAAACTTTTCTATCCAGTTGTCCTGAATTGCATCCCCAACTTCAACCAAAATCACATTTTTATTCTTTTTTCTAATTTTTTTCACCAATGTCGAAATCTGTGCATAAGAACCCGACTTATCCTCTTCATCAGCCGCATAGTTCCATGCAAGCACCCTTCCATGAACATCGCTTGTTCCCAATATTTTTATACTTACTTCCTTTTTTTTAAAAGAAGTATTCGTATTTTTTGCTGTCATTTTATATTTCCTTTTCTTTTTTTATTTTCCATATTTAAAATTTTTTTATCATATTCAAGTTTTTTCAAAAAAAATAAATAAAATGTTTATTTAAACAAATATTCCTGTTTCATAAAATTATTTTTTCATACTTTTCCATTTGTTCCTAGCTTCATAAATCGAAAATTCCCTATCATATTTTACTTCATTTACTTCATCCTTTATATAAAAAATCTTTTCCAAATCAATTTCATAATCATTTGCAATCGCAATAATATAATAAAAAACGTCAAATACTTCCTCTTCAATAGTTCCTTTTATATTTTTCCCATCATATCTCACATTTTTCCTAATATTTTCAGCTAGTTCCCCAAATTCTTCAATTAATTTTAAAATTAATCTTTGCCCATTTTCTCTTTTCTGCTGAGGACTCTTATCGTCTTTTGTTTCATCCAGAGTTCCTTTTTCTATTCTTTTTATTAAATATTGTACTTCTTTAAGTGTCATATTATCACTGTTATTATTTTTTTTATTCATAAAATTACCTCCTCCTTTTCTAAATTCTTTGGTATAAATATTTAAAATTAATGTTTTTATTTTACACAATATACTGCTATTAATGAATTTTTTTTATAATTTTTATGTTTTTAGTTTATTTACAACAAGATAGTTTTATTAAAACATGAATCAAGCAAAATTTCGTTAAAGAAAAAATAACTGTTTGAGATTTTGAAATATGTTTTAAATTATACACAGTTATTTCAGTTAAAATAATCTTGGTTCAAAATCGAGTTTTATTTCTTCTTTATAAGAAAGTTTTGCGTAAAGCGGGAGTGCAGAGGTATGGCGTCTGATACCTCTGCGTTAAAAAAACTAATATTAAATAAAATAAAAAATATTTATTAATCAAAAAAATCTGTAATAAAAGTATCATTTATTTTCAAATTTTTTTAAAAATTAATATTTGAAGATTACGTTTGTGGATTTTGGTTTTCCTATTTCTTTTTTCTCTTTCAAATAATCAATAAATATTTTTGTATCGCTTAAATGAGTGTCTGTCCCACGTTTTTGGGCTGTGATTTTTCCTAATGTTGTGTAACCGTCTTTTCCTTTGGCGATGTAGGAGTTTACGGCTAGCATGTAGGATTTTTTAGCATCGATTGGTACCCATTTGTTTGCTTTAAAGTCGAATACTTCTATTTTTTTGACTCTTGTTCCGAGTTTTCCTTCTTTTGTGGCTTCGTATCTGATTCCTGCACCGTAAGGAAATGCTCCTGTTGATCCTCCATTTAGGACGTAGTCAATTGCGTCTTCTAATGTCTGTTTCACTTCTGCACCTGTAATATCAGTTATGAATACTGTGTTTGAAGTGAACGGTAATAATGAATATGCCAGATCATAAGTGAATACACCAGGATTTAGTGTAATTCTTACATTTCCTGCGTTTCCGATTACAAAGTCAACGTTTCCTGTTCCTGTATTTCTTAATTTATGTAAAACTGATTCAGCTACAAGAGTTGTTGCGAAAGAGCCGTCTTTGTTATGTTCATTTGGCACTCTGTTGTCTGAACCTCCTAGAATTTCTTCTGTAATTTTACCGACTGTACGTTTTCCAAGTTCTGTTTTTTCTTTTTGGTATCTTTCAAGAAGTTTTGCTAAAGTTGGATCATTTTTAATGGCAACTATATTTTTATTATTCTTTATTGAATTTAAAATTTCCTCTTTTTCTTTTTGATTCAACTGAACTGCCTTTCCTTCGGCATTTTTTATTTCAAAAAAATCATCGCTAATTAGAACTTTTGGAGTTGGAGTTAATTCGGTAATTACTCCATTTTTATCAAATTTTGCCTTCATTTGTCCCAATAGATATGAATAATTCCATGCTTCTGCAATATAAACCGGGTTTCCGTTAGGAGAATTTACTTTTTTAGGGTAGCTGTCTGCTTCTGGAACTAATCCAAATTGTTCAAATTCTTTTCCTAAAAGATAATGCGTATCTCCTGTTATAATCAAATCCACGCCGTCAACTTTTTGTCCAATTTCAACATTTTTTTCATATCCCGCATGAGATAATAATATTATTTTATTTATTCCTTTACTTTGTAGTTCATTTACATATTTTCTTGCTGTTTCAATTTCATCAAAAAATTTGATGTCATCTCCAGGGCTGGAAGATTCCTTTGTCTTTTTCACAACATCCAGTCCAATAATTCCAACCTTTTGTCCACCAATATTCTTTATTATATACGGTTTCCATTTCCCTTCCAGGATACTTCCCTTGTCAGGCACAACATTGGCTGAAACTACTGGTATTTTTAGAACATCCAAAAATGCTTTCAAAAATTTGTTTCCATCGTCAAACTCGTGATTTCCCAATGTGTAAACGTCAAAATTTATTGCATTCATAAGCTCAGCATCGGCTTTTCCTTCAAATAATGTGTAATAAAGTGTTCCTGTTACAGCATCTCCTGCGTGCAGTACAAGAGTATTTTTGTTATTCTGTCTAAAATTTTTGATTTCCTGTGCCACTCTTGGCAATCCTCCAATATGCACTGTAACAGTTTTTCCATTCAATTTAAGAGGCATTTTTTCCTCTTCCAGATGTGAATGGTGATCGTTAATGTGGGCAACATTCAGCTCGAATGAACCTGATGAGTCTTGTTTGTTCACTTTACGATTAGTCTTTGCTTCCAAATTAACTGTAAAAAATAATGCTAATGTTAATCCCAATAATAGTAATTTTTTCATAATTTTTCCTCCTTGAAAAAAATTCATCTGTTTAAAATCAAGCTGATAGAAATTAAGTAAATTTAGGACTTGAGCAAAATAATAATAACTTTTAAGTTTGATTTTAAAGTTTTATTACTATAATTATAACTTGATTTTCAAAAAAAATCACTAAAAAAATAAATTTTTATAAAAACATAGATTTCAAATGGATTTTACAATATTTTAAAATAAAAGAGTGCTATAATCTAACTAAATAATATTTTTTACAGAATTATTAAAAGATAAATCTGTATAAAATTAATAAAGAAGGAGATGATATAATGAATATCAAGAATTTTATGAAAAAACTGATTTTAATATTGGGAATAATCGGAATATCAGTTACTTCGTTTGCTGCAACTAGAAGAAATAGCAGGGTTGTATATGTAAAAAGAGAACCAAGAAGAAGAGTAATAAGAAGAAGATACATCTTTATAAGAGTTCCAAGAAGAAAAAAAGTTGTATATGTGAAAAGAGAACCATCTCGTAGACAAAGACGTGTAAGAATAGCTGCTGGAAGAAGAAGAGCGGCTAGAAGAAGATAGTTTTTTGTCTAATAAAAAAATTTTAGTTCATTCGATTTTTCAACTTTTATAAAAGTTAAATATAGTAAAAGCAAGGGATTTTAATTATATCTCTTGTTTTTTTTATTAAAACTAAAAAATTATATTTTAATTATTTGGAAATACCAGGTTTTTATCCTTTGTTGGAAAAGTTTGTAATAAATTCCTTATTTAAATGAGATTGAGTATAAATTACTTAAATACTTGAAAGATAAAAACTTTTTTCTTATTTTTAAAATAAAATATGTGTATGTACAAAAATAAATCTTTACAAATAAAATTTTTTATAGTATAATATTTTTATATACAAATATAATGATAAAGAAAAATAAAATATAAGGCAAGATTTTGGAAAGGAAAGACAAAAATGGACTTTAATTTTATAATAGAAAATATTTCTAAGTATTTAGAAGCAATGAAATTGACTGTGCTAATAGGGATTTTTGGAATTGTATTTTCGATATTGATTGGGATAGTTTGTGCATTGGTGCTTTATTATAGAGTTCCAGTTGCAAGACAGATTGTGGAAATTTATATTGAGCTTTCGAGAAATACACCACTTGTGATACAGCTGTTTTTTCTGTATTTTGGGCTTCCCAAAATTGGGATAACGTTTAATTCGCATGCTTGTGCTGTGATTGGGTTGTCATTTCTAGGTGGAAGTTATATGTGTGAGGCATTTCGGAGCGGGCTGGAGTCGATTACGAAAGGGCAGAGAGAATCAGGGCTTAGTATTGGGCTTACGGAGTTTCAGCTTGTAACTAATGTGATTTTGCCACAGGCATTTACGGTTTCCTTTCCAGCGATAGGGGCAAATATAATATTTCTTTTGAAGGAAACTTCGGTAATAGGGATTTTGGCTTTGATGGAACTGATGTATCTGACACGGGACTTGATAGGGCTTTACTACAAGACGAATGAAAGTCTATTTATGCTTGTTGTGGCATATCTGATTATTATTTTGCCAGTTTCGATTATTTTAGCAGTTATTGAAAGGAGAATGAGATATGCAACTGTCGGGAATTGATGTTATTTTTAAAGGAGTCAATTTGCAAAGGCTTATGGGAGGGCTTGCTGTAACAGGACAAGTTGCCCTTGTTTCCATTGTGTTTTCAATACTGTTTGGAATAATTTTAGGAATAGTTATGACTTCAAAAAATAAGATTATTTATGGAATATTAAAGTTTTATTTGGAGAGCATGCGGATAATTCCATTGCTTGTATGGCTTTTCATAATTTATTTTGGAGTTGCGAAGGGCTTTGGCTTGCATATTGATTCAGAAACTACGACGATAATAGTGTTTGTGATTTGGGGAACGGCTGAAATGATGGATATTGTGAGAGGAGCAATTATTTCGCTTCCGAAAATTCAAGGGGAGAGTGCAAAGGCTTTGGGGCTTGATACAACCCAGGTTTATAGATATGTGCTGCTTCCGCAGGCAGTAAGAAGAATTGCACCAGCTGCTGTAAATCTTATAACAAGAATGATTAAGACAACTTCACTTGCGATTTTTATAGAAGTTGCAGAAGTTTTAAAAATAGGACGGCAAATTATAGAATTTTCAAGCAGGAAAAATCCAATGGCACCATTTTGGGTATATTTATTCATATTTTTCCTATATTTCATAGTTTGTTATCCAATTACAATGTTATCAAAAAAATTAGAGAAAAAATGGGTTGTTTAAAAAATACAGGAAATTGAAAAAACGGAGGTAAGTAAAATGGCAGATTCGGAAGTTTTATTGGAACTTTCTGATATAAAAAAAGAATACAAAAAAGGAGTGCCCGCATTAAAAGGAGTTTCACTTTCAGTAAATAAAAGCGAGGTTGTAGTAATATTGGGGCCTTCTGGATGTGGGAAAAGTACACTTCTAAGATGTGTAAACGGACTTGAAGAAATTCAGTCTGGAGAAATAAAATTACAAGGAAATGTTATTAATAAAGATAAGACAAAATGGCATTTAATACGCCAGAGAATAGGAATGGTTTTTCAAAGTTATGAGCTTTTTGATCATATGACAGTTATGCAAAATTTACTTTTAGGGCCATTAAAAGTGCAGAAAAGGGATAAAAATGAGGTTACAGAGCAGGCAGAAAAACTGCTGGAAAGAGTGGGGTTGTTAGACAAAAAAAATTCATATCCGAGAGAGTTATCAGGCGGGCAAAAGCAAAGGATTGCAATTATAAGATCATTGTGTATGAATCCTGAAATAATGCTATTTGATGAGGTAACTGCGGCACTTGATCCTGAAATGGTTAGAGAAGTGCTAGATGTAATGCTGGAACTGGCAAAGGAAGGAATGACAATGATAATTGTAACTCACGAAATGGAATTTGCCAAAGCGGTTGCCGACAGGATAGTTTTTATGGATTCTGGAGAAGTTGTTGAAACAAATTATCCGTTGGAATTTTTTAGAAATCCAAAAACTGAAAGGGCTAAGAAATTCTTAAATATATTTAATTTTGAAAAGAAAGATAAGGTGGAATCAGCTTTGCTGATTTAACTGATAAAAATTATGTTTATAAAAAATAAAAAAATATAAATAAACTTGGAGGTAATTATGAAAAAGAATTTTGAAAGGTTTGTAAAAATTATTGCAATTTTAGTTCTAGGAGTGTTTGCAATTAGCTGCGGAAAAGGTGAAAAGGGAAGTGCTAAGCCAGGTTCAATTGAGGCAATAAAAAAAGCTGGAAAAATAAGAATAGGAGTATTTGGAGATAAGCCACCATTTGGATTTGTCGATGAAAATGGGAAAAATCAAGGGTATGATATTTATTTGGCAAAAAGGCTGGCTAAAGATTTGTTAGGTGATGAAAATAAAATAGAGTTTGTTACAATGGAAGCTGCAAATAGAGTGGAATATTTGCTATCAAACAAAGTTGACATCACTTTGGCAAACTTTACAGTGACAGATGAAAGAAAAGAGAAAGTTGATTTTGCAAAACCTTATATGAAGGTATCATTAGGGATTGTATCACCAGAAGGTGCTCCAATAAAGGATGTAAAAGAACTAAAAGGTAAAAAATTAATCGTTAACAAAGGAACAACAGCAGAAATTTACTTTACTAAAAATCATCCAGATATAGAATTGTTGAAATACGATCAAAACACAGAAACATTTAACGCATTGCTGGATAAAAGAGGAGCTGCACTTGCACATGACAATACTTTAGTATTCGCTTGGGCAACAGAAAATCCTGGATTTGTTGTGGATATTAAAGAATTGGGAGAACAAGACTACATTGCTCCAGCTGTAAGAAAAGGGAACAAGGAACTATTAGACTGGCTAAATGCTGAAATAGATGCTCTTACTAAGGAAGGATTCTTTGAAAAAGCGTATAAAGCCACTCTTGAGCCTGTTTATGGAAATAAAGTTGATCCTAAGACAGTGATTATTGAAAAGAAATAACGTAAATTTGGTTAAATTTTATTTAATAAGGATAAGGTTGAAAATAGGAAAAACTGGGAGAAATCCCAGTTTTATAAAATTTATTATTTGGAATTATGTTTTTTTATTAATTCCTGTAATGTTCCATCATAATTTTCCAACACATCTTTCAATAATAATTGATTTAAAATCCCATACATATTTTGACTTTCTTTAGTTTGATAATTCATCAATTTTTCATTAGAAACATTTATAATTTCTTGCAACATATCAATTCTTTGATTAATGATTTCCTGTTCTAATATAATTTTATCTAATCTCACCAAAATTTTTTCCTCTAAATTTTTCCCTTCCTTTTTAGAGAAAAATAAAAAATTTTCTAACACATATTTCCTTTCCACTATGCAAATATTTCATCAAATAATTTTACTTCATCAAGCAATTCTACATAACTATTTTTTAATTCTTGTTTTTCTTTTTCTCCAGTTTTAACACTGTCTAAAATCTCATTAATTTTTTCAATAGAACGCCTAGTCTCTTCTTCTCTTGAGTACATGTAATCTCTTAGTTTTTTATCAACTAAATTTTGTTGTTGATTAATAGAATTTTTTAATTCATCAAATAAAAATTCATTTGCTTCTGTTAAAGTTTCTACCGAGAATGCATTCATTTTTTTCTTTTTTTCACGTCCTTGTTCCATTTTTAGAATATCAAGTAATTCAAAATTGGATAATGAATAAGCGTCTTTAATTTCATTTGAATAAATTTTGTCTAAACTTTTCAAAGTTGTGTTTCTATTTAATTCTAGGCTATCAAAAATATAATCTTCAATTACTTTATCAGAATTTTCAGTATTGTTTTCAGATATTTTATTTATATCTATCAAACTATTTTTTATTTGTGAAAAATATTTATTTATTTCTTCTTTTGAAATGTTATCATATTTTTCTGAAATATTAAGACATTTTTCAATATATGTCTGTAAAATTTCATTAACCTTTTTTGTTTCATCAATAGTAGCATTATCTTTATCATAACTTGGAGCATCACCTATATTAAATACATCTTTAAACCAATCCGCTATTCCTTCTCCAATTTCAACTATTTTATCAATAATACCTGTATTTCTTACAAAATCTGCAGCACCTTCAATCGCATTTTCAATAAGATTCCAAATTCCCATTTATTTATCCTCACTTTCTTCTTCAAATTTAACTTTTTTTATTTCTCTCATAAGATTTCTGAAATTACTATTTAATTCTTCAAAATCTGTATTAAATGCTTGAGTAGTTTCTCTTATTTTTAATCTTAATCTTCTGTTTAAAGTTTCCAATTCTTCTTTTTGTCTTTCATTTTGTAAAATTTGTTGTTTTAATTCATTTTCACTTTGTTCAAAACTGTTAATGTTTCCTTGAATTTTTTCAATATGCTCTTTCTTAAATGTTTCAATTTTATTTTTTAAATAGTTATATCTATTGAGAAAATCATTTTTTAAACTTTCATTGAACCCTAAAATTAGTTTATTTTGAATGTTATCATTTACAATTTCTATATTTGAATAATCAATCAACATATTTTTTATTTGTTCAATATCTTCAGGAGTAATATTATCTTTTCGTAATAATTCTCTTCTGTCTTGTTTTGTCATTTTTTCTTTTTTTACTAAATCATCAATACTATCTTCTAATGAATCAATATCCGTATCTGATGATAACTTTATAGCATTTGAATAAAAATATGAACTAACTCCAATTAATTGCTTTTTAGCCATATCAAGACTTCCATAAAATTGTTTTTCTTTTAAATGTTTTAACCATTCTTCCTGTTGCTGTTCCCAGTCTGCTTGGGAATTCATAATGTCAATTTGTGTTCCCAAAATATAAACTTTGTCTTTTTTGTCCTGAGCTTTTGTTAATACATCTAAAATTGTTGCAATTTCTTCATTTCTCAATGTTTTGGCATTTACACAAATAATTACTGCATTTGCACTGTGAATATATTCAGAAGTAATATTTGAACGATATTGTACAGGATCATTTAACCCAGGAGTGTCTACTAGACAAACTTGTGGTGGAAGATTTAATTTTTCTACACCAATTTCAATTTCTTTGACAAAATAATGCTCTCTAGCATGTGAGGAAGTCCATTTTTTTATTTCATCTTTCATAGAATCTAAATTATCAAATTCTTTAAAAATATCTGATTTTCCTAACATTTCACTTTCTATTTCTTTTGCTCTTAAGTTATCGAATTCTTCTTTAAAAATAGTTGCATTTGTACTTTTTTGAGCATCATTCCAGATTTTTTTCCATTCTTCCCTTGAATAAAATTTTACTGTAATTGAATTTTTGTCTGTTGTTTTTATTTTTGTTAATGTTGCAGTTTCAGGAGTTACATTTGTACTGGCTAAATCATAGCCAATAAGAGCATTAATTAATGTTGATTTTCCTGCTTTTACAGCACCTACAATCGCAATTTGGTAACTTGGATTTTTTGAATCAGAAATATATCTTGAAATTTCAGTATTTATTTCTTTAAAAAATGTATTTCCTTTTAAAGTATCCGTACTTTTAAAATACTCCTTTTCTGATAAATTCTTAAATAACACTTTTGAAGCATTTAATTTTTTTACATATTCGTTAATAGTTTCATTCCAATGAATATTAATTAACTCTTCATTGTTATTTCTAATATACTGTTCTAAATATAACATTTACACACCTCTCCTTATAATTTTATATTTCGACTATTTCAAAATTAAACTAAAAAACCAAATTTTAATAAATTAATTTTTAAGTTCAATGTTAAAATACTTTTAATACAATATGAGTATATCAGAATAAAATTATACTATGCTTTTTTTTTTTTTTTTTGCATTAGAAGGTTAAAATATAATGAAACAGATATATATAAGAGAGAGTAAAAGCACGAAAATGGTACTGTGGCATTATTTAAAAGGCTTTTCATTTATATGGACTTTTCTTCCAATTTCCTGTATAATACGAATATAAAGCATCGGTTTTACAGAAAGGTTATATTTTACAAATGATTATACGCAAGGAGCATTGCTCGCAAAGGGAAGACTTCTTGGAATCCAGTTTGATACATTATTTTCAGATGACTTGTACAAAAGGATTGGAAAACATGTAATAGATTTAGCTGAAAAATTAAAAAATATTCTGCACCAAAAAAATTACAGATTTTATCTTGAATCACCTACAAATCAACAGTTTATCATAATTAAAAATACAAAAATGGAAGAATTGGCAAAAAACGTAAGTTTTTCATTCTGGGAAAAATATGATGAAAAACACACAGTGATAAGGCTGGCAACAAGCTGGGCAACTACGGAAAAAGATTTGAATGAATTAGTAAAATTATTATAAATAGAGAAAGCGAGAGGATTTTATGAATTACAAGCTAATTGCAACGGATATGGATGGGACATTGCTTGATGAGGAGCATGGGATAACAAGTGAAAACGTTGAGGCGATTGTGAAAGTTCAGAAGGAAAAGGGTGTTAAATTTGTGCTTGCAAGCGGTAGGCCTAGTTATGCGATGTTTGAATATGCAAAAGAGCTTCAAATGGATAAGTATGAAGGTTATGTCTTGGCATTTAACGGTGGAGAATTAATTGATATGAAGACAAATGAAGTAATTTTTCACGAGGGACTGGGGAAAAAGGATATAGAAAATGTTTATAAAGTTTCAAAGGAAATAAATGTTCCGATGATTTTGTACGTTGGGGATACGATTTATGGGACAGAATCGACAGATGGAGTAATGTATGAAACAAATCAATGTAAAATGAAATTCCAAAAATTTGATTCACTTGAAGATTTAGAAAAAAAAGGAATAGACAAAACTACAAAATGTATGATTATTGGAACGCCTGAAGAAGTATTAATGGCAGAAAAACATATGAATAAAGTCCACGGGAATGATTATTTTATCGCCATTTCAAAACCAATCTTCCTAGAAATTGCTAACAAAAATGTGGATAAAGGGAAAACATTGAAAAAATTAGGGGAAATTGAGAATATAAAGCCTGAAGAAATGATTGCGGTTGGTGACAGTGCGAACGATAAGCCGTTGCTGGAGTACGTGGGAATGCCTGTGGCTGTGGAAAATGCAATTCCTGAAATCAAAAGCATCTCTAAATTTATTTCAACTTCAAATGTGAAGCATGGATTGAAAACTACGATTGAGGAGTTTTTTGAATTTTAAAACTATAAAATTTGTACAGGAATTATCGGGAAAAAAGTCGAAAAATCATATATACTTTTAGTGTAAGGAGGAAAAATATATGATTAAGGCATTTAATGAAACGATGAAATATATCGAAGATACCTTGACTGATAGAATTGACGAGAGAAAGATTGCATTGCTTTCTGGATATTCGTATCCGCTGTTTAGCAGAATGTTCTCAATTATGGTGGATTATCCGTTAAGCGAGTATGTTCGCTTTAGAAAGTTGAGCTGTGCTGCGATAGATTTACGTGAAAGCGATGAAAAGATAATAGAAATAGCCTTTAAATACGGCTATGAATCTCAAGATTCATTTTCCTTGGCATTCAAGAAATTTCATGGATACACACCAAAGGAAGTCAGAAAAGGAAGTGCATTTCAAATTTTTTCTCCTATAAGATTATCTTTAAGTATTGAAGGAGGAAAAAATATGGACATCAAAGTTATGAAAAAATCGGCTTTTAAAATTGCAGGATTGGTGGAAAGAATTGAAGAAGGTGGTGATTTTCCTAATGTCTGGGATAAACTTTTTAAAAAAGTATCTCCAGAAAAATTAGAAAATTTAGGAAATAGACAAAGTTATGGAGCTTGCTATGAAATTGAGAAAAATGAAAATTGTGAAAGCAAGTTTACTGTAAACTATATGGCTGGATACGATATTCAAAATGTTACCGAAGCAAACGATTTGGGACTTAATATACTTGAAGTTCCAGAAGCTGAATATGCTGTAGTAAAATTGAAGGGAATTGTTCCAAATTGCATTCATGAAGGATGGAAATATGTGACAGGGACATTTTTCCCAGAACAAGGTTACAGACACGCTGGAACACCTGATTTTGAAGTTTATGGTGAAGGAGATATGTATAGTTCTGACTATGAAATGGAACTTTGGGTTCCGATAGTAAAAGATAAAAATTAATATTATTTCCCATTCAAATAGTGTATATTTAATAAATTTTGAATTAAATATATTTATCAAAGAATTAAAATTTCTTGCTCTTAACAGGATTTAATATTAGATTATTTTGTTTAATAATAGTTTTTACTATTTTTATTATGTTTTTCTTTATTTTTCGCAGGATTGCTCATTGCCGCAAATCCTGCAACCTATGGCTAGACTACGACTTTTATTTGCCCAACTACGAAACTCCTCCTTCCAGTCGTCAAATAGTCGTAGTTGAACAAATAAAAGCTCCGTCGGTTTTTAAAACTAAAAAATTTATCTTAGTTAAAGAAAAATAGTTATTATAAATTTTCGAGATTCTAATTTTTCAGTAAAAGACAACTTGTTTGAGCTTTTCTATTATATTTAAGTTGGTAATAACCTTATGAAATTAAAATTACTTTTGTTAAAAGCGAGTTTTGTCTTTTACTGTAAAATTGAAATTCGAGAAGCGGGGTTGTAAGGGCATGGTGTTTGATACCTTTACATAAAAAAACTAAATATAAATAAAATTAAATTAAATTAAATAAACAATTATTAAACAGAGTAGTCTAAATTAATATTATTTTCTATTTAAATAACAGATTTATTACAAAATTTTCTAGAAAAGAATAAAAACCTAATATTTTCAAATAATTAAAATATGATTTTCATTTTTTATAAACTAAGTCCGTCGGAGCATTTTTCTGTGCTGGCAAAACTGTTTGAGCACAGCGAGTTTTTTGTCAGTACAGAATAAATGTCGTAGACTAGCCATAGGTTGTAGGATTTGCGGCAATGAGCAATCCTACGAAAATAAAAAGAAAAAATATAATAATATAAAAAAATATTTATTAATCAAAATAGTTAAAAAATAATTTAATTGAATGATTATAAATTAGTTATTAAATATCCCCATTATAAAAATATATTCCTATTTTTAAATGGGGTTTAGTATTATTAATTTTATTCAATTAGTTTTAAGAACTTTGCAAAATATCAAAAAAGTTAAAAATCACACTTTTTACATTTACATTGCTTCTAATGCTATTTTTCAAATTTATCAGTTTTCTTAATTCGTTTGATCCCACAGAATACTTCACATTTATAATGATTTTTGAAAGAAAATTTATCAGAAATTCTTTCTCCTTTTTCAGTTCGCTTTCGATTTCATTTATAAAAAAATATACATTTTCGATATCCCAAAAACGTATTCGACGTGCCAGCAATTCAATGCTTTTATTATATTTTATCGTCAAATCCAGATTATTTTTTATAACCAGTTCTCCAGTTGCATAATTTTTCATCTCAAAAATAATTTGTAAAATATCTTCTACAGTATTAATTTTAAATTCAATATCATCAAGTGAGAGATTTTGTTTTTTAAATTCCAAAATATCATTTTCATTTCCGTCAAAAAAATAATAAATTTCTTTGCTGACTCCCAGTTCATCGTTGTTCATTCCAGATAGATGAAATTTGATTGTACGGGATTTTATTGTGGAAATGATGTTTAATGTTCTTGATAGAAGTATGAAGTATACATTTTGTGGGGGTTCTTCCAAAATTTTTAAAAGAGCGTTTGAAGATTCTTTTCGCAAGTTTTCGATTCCGCACAGGATAAATATTTTTTTTGGCGAATTAAAGGAAGATTCTATTGATGAGTAGATGATTTCCCGAACTTCGTTAATTTTTATGTTTTCATTGCTTTTATTTATTATTTCAATGTCAGGATGCTGGAAATTATTAATAAGCCGTTCTATTTTCTCTTTTTCAGAGTCATTCTGCACATCCTTTGTCATAATCATTTTTGAAAACATTAGTGCATAAGAAAGCAAGTCAACTCTCTTATCGCCATAAAAGAGATAACTTGCACTTATTTTATCCTGATTTATTTCATTGTTAAATTTTTCAGTTATTTCCTGTAATTTCATTTTTTCTCATTTTCTCTTTTTTAGATTAACAACAGATATTATTAATTTTCTTTCATTTGAAGAGTTCTTAATAATTTTTTGTTGTCAAATGCAGCTCCTCCACCTAAAACTACTGAATCCAATGGATTTGGAGATAAGAACACTTTGATTCCAACTTCTTTTTCCATCATGTCAACAAAGTTTTTGATTAATGAACCTCCACCAGTCATTACAATTCCGTTATCCAGAATATCTGCGGCAAGCTCAGGCGGGCATTTTTCAAGAACTTCTTTTGTTGAGTTCACTACCTGGTATAATGAATCTTCAATTGCTTCATAAATTTCATTTGCGTTAATTTCTACTGTGTTAGGAATACCGGATTCCAAATCCCTACCTTTTATTTCCATAACTTCAGGCGACTGAACCTTTAATGCTGTAGCCATTTCCTTTTTAATTTTTTCAGCAGTTCTATCCCCGATTAACAAGTTGTATTTTCTTTTTACATATCTTACAATATCTTCGTCAAATCTGTTTCCAGCGATTCTGATTGATTTACTTGCGATAATTTCATCAAGTGAAAGAATTGCAATATCAGTAGAACCTCCACCTATATCAATTACCATGCTTCCTTCAGGTTGTGAAATATTTACGCCTGAACCAATGATAGCGGCTCTCCCTTCTTCGATAATGTATGTCTTTTTAGCACCTTTTACCGCATCAAACAAGGCTTTTCTTTCCACGCTTGTAACTTCGATTGGCACACAGATCATTACCTCCGGTTTGAATAATGAATTTCCATAAATTTTATGAATAAAGTATGTAATCATTTCCTTTGTTGAGTCAATATCTGCGATAACTCCATCTTGCAGAGGCTTGATAGCCTGAATGCTGTCAGGAGTTTTTCCCAACATTTCCCTAGCTTCTCTTCCAACTGCAATTAATTTTCCAGTTTTTCTATCTCTTGCAACCACAGATGGCTCATTTAACACTATTTTTTTTCTTTGCTTATCATAAATCAATATGTTCGCAGTTCCCAAATCTATTGAGATGCTTTTATTTACTCTAAATATTTTTACAAAATCAAATGCTCCCATTTTTCCTCCTATTAAAATTAACTTCCTTAATTATATCATACTTTTCGATAAAAATTTATTATTTTTTGCAATTTTTTTAAATTTTTTGTTTATATTATTATTTTTTGTAAAATATATTAACTAAAGTATTTAAATTTATTAAAAATATAAATTAAAAATCTTTTGCATTTAGCCATTTTAAAATTTCATCATAAATTTCGTGTTTATTTGTTTCGTTAAGGGATTCGTGCCGTCCATTTTTATTTTCAAGAATATTTATTCTTCTTTTTTTCTTTCTTAATATATTAAAAATTTTACTAATATATGGAATGTCAATTACTTTGTCATCAGTTCCGTAGACAGCCAATATTTTTGCATGTTCGTCTAATTTTTTGTAATTTCTGTTGATAAATCCCATTGTGGAAAAAATTCCAGAATAAAACTTTGGTGTGACAGGATAGCCACAAAGTTCACTATCTTCGTATTTTTTATTTTCAATTTCGTCTCTTGTCAACCAGTCAAATTTCGTTTTATTTGGCTCAAAATTTGCATTGCATTTTTCCATAAATTTATTAAATACAGAAACTTTTTTGAAAATCATTCTTTCCAGAAGAGTGGCAAAATGTCCGCCTAAGGCTACCAGCTGATTTTTCAATGGAAACCCTGATAAAATAAAATATTTATATTTATTTTTAATTCCCCATCGTGTTCCAATAAGAGAACCCATGCTATGTCCAAAAATCGTTGTATTACTTGGAGTTGCTCCAACTTTGCTCAAAATTTTTGCAAAAAAGAAATCAATATCCTTAAAGACAGATTTTATTCCACCCTTTCCAAAATCTCCAATTTCATTTTCTTTCAGCTCACCATGCCCACGAATTTCCATAACAAATACATTGTATCCGTTGGAAGCCAAAAACTCCCCAAATTCAGCATATCTATCAACAGGTTCTGTCATTCCATGAAATATCACAACATTATTTTTATATTTTTCTCTTTTTGATTCAAAAAACAGATAAGGGATTTTTTTATTATCAAAACTCTCAAAATATTGCTTTTCCATCATGTTCCTTTCTGAAAAAATATTATCAAATACTCAGTCTTTCACTAATTTTAAATAAGTACACATATTCATTATAATATAATATTATTTTTTTTGCAATTACAAATTTTTTTCTCCATTTTTTACGTACATTTGTTATATCACATTCTATTTTATCAGTCAATCAAATTTCTATTACTTTTTCAGAAAATAGAAAATATGAAAAATATGTGAAAAAACTATATTAATTATGAAAAATATATGCTAAAATATAAAATATATAAAAATGAAAATAAGGAGGCATTTTGATGAACTATCAAAATTTAGTGAATGGAGAATGGAAAGACTCTAAAAATACAATAACTATTTATTCGCCTATAAACGGGGAAGAGCTTGGAACTGTGCCAGCCATGTCAAGAGAAGAAGTTGACTATGCCATGGAATCTGCCAGAAAGGCTTTACCTGCCTGGAGAGCATTGTCGGCTGTAGAAAGAGCGGCTTATTTGAATAAGGCTGCGGATATTCTTGAAAGAGATAAGGATAAAATAGGGGAAAACTTAGCAAAGGAAGTCGCAAAAGGAATTAAGGCAGCTATTTCAGAAGTTGTTAGAACTGCTGATTTAATTAGATATGCTGCAGAAGAAGGACTTAGAATCACAGGTGAATTTGTAAATGGTGGTGGATTTGAAGCTGGAAGCAAGAGAAAATATGGGGCAGTAAAAAGAGAGCCAGTTGGGGTTGTACTTGCAATCGCACCATTTAACTATCCAGTAAACTTATCAGCATCAAAAATCGCACCAGCATTAATTGGAGGAAATGTAGTAATTTTCAAGCCGCCTACACAAGGTTCAATTAGTGGACTATTATTGACACAAGTATTTGCAGAAGCTGGAATTCCAGCGGGAGTATTCAACTCTGTAACTGGAAAAGGTTCTGAAATTGGAGATTATTTGATTGAACATAAGGAAGTGAACTTTATAAACTTTACAGGGAGTACACCAATTGGGGAAAAAATCGGAAAACTTGCAGGAATGCGTCCAATTATGCTTGAATTAGGTGGAAAAGACGCTGGAATCGTATTGGAGGACGCTGATTTGGAAAAAGCCGCAAAAAATATAGTGGCAGGAGCATTCAGCTATTCTGGACAAAGATGTACTGCAATTAAAAGAGTGCTTGTAATGGACTCTGTTGCAGATAAATTGGCTAGCTTGATAAAAGCGGAAGTTGAAAAATTAACTGTGGGAGATCCTTTTGACAATGCTGATATTACAACAGTAATTGACACTTCGTCAGCAGACTTTATTGAAGGACTGATAAAAGATGCGCAGGAAAAAGGTGCAAAAGCATTGACAACAGTAAAAAGAGAGAAAAACTTAATCTGGCCAGTAGTCTTTGACAACGTAACAACTGATATGAGAATCGCCTGGGAGGAACCATTTGGGCCAGTATTGCCGATTATCAGAGTAAAATCTGTGGATGAAGCAGTAGAAATTGCAAATAAATCAGAATATGGACTACAATCAGCAGTATTCACCAAAAATTTCCCATTGGCGTTTGAAATCGCTGAAAAACTGGAAGTAGGAACAGTACATATAAATAACAAGACTCAAAGAGGGCCTGACAGTTTCCCATTCTTAGGAATCAAAGGTTCAGGAGCGGGAGTTCAAGGAATAAAATACAGCATAGAAAGCATGACAAGAGTTAAATCTATCGTATTTGATATATAAAATTGGAGAGATGTTTTCTTTTGGGAGAACATCTTTTTTTTGAAAAATTTAGATAAAAAACTATTTTACGGGAGGTTTTCCTATGAAAAAGTTAAAGGTTTTTATAGTATTGGTTTTATCTGCATTAACATCTGTAAGTTGTTCCTATTTTAAAATTCCCAAGAGAACTGGGAAAAAAGTAGGGAATATATGCACTTATACAGCAAAGGGAGAGTTTATAGGGTGTGAACCTATAAAATAGCAAAAAAATAATTTTTTAAAAACAGAATAAAATTATATCTAAAAAAATAAAAAATATATAGGAGGAAATGTTATGAAAAAAGCATTATTATTTTTATTTGCTGCATCTGTAGTATTTGCAGCAGGGCCAAAAGTTCCTTACACTCATGAGGGATTTTATTCGACAGATAAAGTTCAGAAGGCTGTTCATTTTGTGTCTGTTGATGACATTAAGAAAAGTTTGGAGGGGAAAGGGCCAATTAATGTAAGTTTTGACATTGATGACACATTGCTTCATTCAAGCGGATACTTTATCTATGGGCAACATTATTTCCAAATTCCAGGAGATAAAAGAGGAGCTGTAAGTTACCTGTACAACCAAAAATTCTGGGATTATGTAGCTGAAAATGGAGATGAACATTCAATTCCAAAACAATCTGCAAAAGACTTGATAAAAATGCACTTGGAAAGAGGAGATAACGTATTTTTCATCACAGGAAGAACAAAACATTCAAAAGACAAAAACTACACTTCTACAAAACTTTCTAAAACATTGCAAAGATACTTTGAACTGCCAAAAGAAGTTTATGTAGAATACACAGCTGACACACCAACAGGTGGCTACAAATATGACAAATCATTCTATATCAAAAAACACAACGTCTCAATTCACTACGGTGACAGTGACGATGATATCTTAGCCGCAAGAGAATTAGGAATAAGAGGAATAAGAGTTCAAAGAGCTTATAACTCTACGAATCCACAAAAAATGAACGGTGGCTACGGAGAAGAAGTTCTAATAAACTCTGCATGGTAAAAATAAAAAATTATAATAAATGTTTTCAGAAGTATAAAAAGATACTTCTGATTTTTATTATTGAAAAAATATAGGAACGTATGGCTATAATATACACCAAATATATGAAAGCTGTATCTTTCCTGCTGTTTTTATTTAAATGAAAATTTTGATAAAGTAATATTTTGTGTTATAATTAATTTAAAATTATAAGGAGGAATTATGGAAAATAAAAGTTATTTTGACGGTGGGCTGCTTAGTTACATTGGGTGGATTATTTTAGGCTCTCTTATAACATCTTGTACGTTCGGGATTTGTTATCCGTGGGCATTGTGCATGATTTATGGTTGGAAAATAAATCATACTGTTGTTGAAGGCAGAAGATTAAAATTTAATGGCAGTGCAGTAGGTTTGTTTGGTAATTGGATAAAATGGTTGTTGCTAATAATAGTAACATTAGGAATATACGGATTTTGGGTACACATTAAATTAGAACAATGGAAAGTAAAAAATACAACTTTTTTAAATTAATTTATTAACTCAAGGCTGATTGTTTCAGTCTTTTTTTGTTGATTTTATACTAAACTTCATTTAATACTAAATCCCATTAGAAAGCATAAACTTTATTAAGGAAATTTTATTCTGTTAAGAAAATTTTTAGAGAGTGGTTCGTAGAGCTTTCGCTATTATTAAGTGATAATCAATTAAAGATATTAAAATAACTGTTATTGTGAAATAGGAGGGATGGCGTTTGATCTCCCTGTTTAAAATATATTTGAATATGTAAAAATAAGAAAAAATATTTTTTAACCAAAATAACTGAAATAAAAATCAAGATAAACATTATTTGATGGAGATAGTTAAAAAAATAACAAAACTTTCTTCCAAAGGTTGAAATATTGAAAAATATGTTTTAAAATATAGTAAATAAAATTTTAAGGAGGCAGAAAAATGAAAAGTTTAAAAGAGGATTTTTCTTTAATGTCAAGTTTGTTGATACCAGTAGCGGTGGCTATTAATTTTACAGGTTTTGGGATTGCGAAATTTTTACAGTTGCCTATATTTCTTGATTCAATTGGATCGGTGTTTATTAGTCTTATTGCAGGGCCTTGGGTGGGGACAGTAACAGCAGTTATTACGAGTCTGATTACAGGAAGTTTTTCTCCAGAATATTTTGCATTTATACCTGTAGCAATATGTAATGCCTTGGTTGTAGGAATTCTTGCAAAAATGAGAACTAAAAATTTAGTAATAAAAACAATTATAGTAAGTTTGGCACTGGCTTCGGCTTCAATAATTGTATCTATTCCTATAATTATTAAAGTTTATGGAGGATTTACAGGAAATGCTTCATCTACAGTGGTAGTATTATTTAAAAGTATAGGATTTAGTTTGGGACAAGCAGTTGCGATAGCCACTATGCTTACAGAAGCAGCTGATAAAATTGTAACAACAGTAATTTCTATATTAATTATAAAAAGCATGTCAGATAGATATTTAATAAAATTTAAATATGGAGAAAATTATATTTATAAGAAAAATGGAGAATAGGAAGTTATGATTAAAAATTTTTTTAGAAACTTGTATCCTCTTACGAAGTTCTATTTAGCCGCAGTATTGTTAATATCAGCATTTATATTGCCAAACTATACTTACGGATATTTATTGATAGCAATTTGCGGAATTGTTGCCTATTTTTATGAAAAGTTGGGAATATACTTGAAAAGAGTGTTTTTTAGCCTGTTTTTTCTAACTTTGATTATATTTGTTGTACAGGGGCTGATGATTCCTTCTAATGATATTATGGCAAAATTTGGTTTTATTACAGTATATAAGACTGGGATAATAACTGCGGTAAGATTGACTTCCAAAATTGCAGCTCTAGTTTCTACTATAACAATGTTGACACTAATATCAAAAGCTAAAGAGTTCACAGTGGCTCTTGAAAAAAAAGGACTTAATCCTAAATCGGCATTTATTTTGCTTTTATCGCTTCAAATGATTCCTGAAATGAAAAAACAGTCAGATATAATTATGGATTCACAAAAGGCAAGGGGAGTAGAAATGGAAGGAAATGTATTCGTAAGATTTAAGGCACTTATTCCAATATTTATTCCAATGGTGTTGTCATCCATAATAAGTACCGAAGAGCGTGCGATTACACTTGAGTCGAGAGGATTTTCCATTGGGGAAAAGCGGACAATATTGCACGATATAGAAGAAACAAAAAATGATAAGATTATGAAAATTATGCTGGCTATTTTTATAGTGCTGTGTATTGTGTGGAGGGTGTTATGGGTTATTTTAAAATAGAAAATGTGAACTACAAATATCCACTTGAAGATAAACAAGCCTTGAAAAATATAAATGTTGAAATAAAAAAAGGCGAATTTTGGGCTGTAATTGGAAAAAATGGGAGCGGGAAAACGACATTTTGTAATATGTTAAGGCGATTTGTGCCTGATTTTTATAAAGGGGAACTGACAGGGAAAATAACGCTGGAAGATAAAGAACTGAAAGATTATTCTCAAAAGGAACTTGTGCAGAAAATTGGATTTGTATTTCAGAATCCATTTACGCAAATTAGCGGAGTAAAAGATACAGTTTTTGAGGAAATCGCTTATGGACTTGAAAATTTGGGGTTAGAGAAAGAAGAGATAATTTCCAAAGTTGAAGAAATATTGAAACTGCTTGAAATTGAAAAGCTGCGTGACAGAAATCCTTATGACTTGTCTGGCGGACAAAAGCAAAGAGTGGCACTTGCCTCAATTATCGCAATGGATCCTGATATTCTAGTTATTGACGAACCCACTTCACAGCTTGATCCAAAAGGGACGGAAGATATTTTCAAAATTATAAATTTAATGGCAAATGAAGGAAAGACAATTATTTTGGTTGAGCATAAATTGGAATTAATAGCAGAATATGCTCAAAATATACTTGTCCTTGATGAAGGGGAAATAATTTTGAGTGGAAAAGCGGAAGAAGTCTTAAATAATAAAATCTTGCTGGAAAAGGAAATTGGTATGACACAATATTCTATACTTGCCTATGAACTTGAAAAAGCGAGAAAAGTTGAGTTTGAAGAAATTCCTATAACCAAGGAAAAGACAGTGGAATTATTGAAAAAATAAAGTAATAAAAAATAAAAATTGTTAAGCAAATCTTGAAAATATTTATTAAAAAGGAAAAATTATGAAACCAAAAGATTTGAAAAATAGAATCGTACTTGTAAAAGGCGATATTACTGAATATCCTGCTGATGTGATTGTCAATGCCGCAAATTCTTCCTTGCTTGGAGGCAGTGGTGTTGATGGTGCAATTCATAAGAAGGGTGGCAAGCAAATAGTCGAAGATTGTATGAAAATACGAGCTTCCTGCGGAAAATGCGATGTTGGAGAAGCTGTTATTACAAGAGCAGGAAATATGCCTTTCAAAAATGTAATTCACACAGTTGGGCCTGTCTGGCAGTCAGGAAAAAATAATGAAGCAAAATTATTTGCAGAAAAACTATTAAAAAAAGCCTATATTTCAAGTTTAGAATTGGCTGAAAAAAATAAACTGAAAAATATTTCATTTCCAAATATTTCGACAGGAGTGTACAGATTTCCAAAAGATTTAGCAGCAAAAATTGCTATTAACGCTGTGACAGAATATTTGGCAAAAAATGATTTTATAGAAAAAGTAAATTTTGTATGTTTTGAAAATGAAAATTTTGAGATTTATAGAAAGTTATTGGAAGAGAAAGGGATTTTATAAAAAAATAAATATTTAAAGATAAATTGTTTAATAAGATTTTTAAAGGAGATTAACTATGAGTTTTATTACTGTCAAAAATTTGAGTTTTAAATATCCGAGCGGAACTGAAAATGTGCTTAACGATGTTTCTCTTGAAGTTAAAAAAGGGGAAAAAGTCGCAATTATTGGGCAAAATGGAGCTGGGAAAACAACGATGGTAAAAATGTTGAATGGATTGTTAAAGCCAGTAAGCGGAGATGTTGTTGTAGATGACTGGAATACAAAGAAATATACCGTTGCCAAAATGAGCCGAAAAGTCGGATATGTCTTTCAAAATCCAATGGATCAGATATTTCATAACAATGTTTACGATGAAATAGCCTTTGGAGCAAAAAAATTAAAATATTCTCCTGATGAAACAAAAAAAATGGTAGAAAATGCCATAAAATTAACGGAACTTGAAAAATATCAAAAGGAAAATCCGTACAATTTACCGTATTCCTTGAGAAAATTTGTTACAATTGCCGCAGTAATTGCAATGGGTTCAGACGTTATTGTAATGGATGAGCCAACAGCAGGTCAGGATTTTAGAGGAATGAGAGTCTTGCATAACTTGATTGACGAACTTCAAAAGCAGGGGAAGACAATTATTACAATAACTCATGATATGGAATTTGTAGTAAAAAACTTTGACAGGGTAATTGTAATGACAAATGGAAAAGTTATTGCTGATGGAGATAAACGTGATATTTTCTGGCAATTTGACACATTGGAGAAAAGCATGGTGAAACAGCCGTATATCAGTGATTTGGCTAAGGAAATGGAAATGGATGGAAAGGTTTTGTCTGTGGAGGAATTTGTGGAAAATTATGAAAATATGCGTTAGTTGTCTTTAGTAAAATGAAAAATGATACAAATTAAAATAGTTAAGATTTTAATTCTAAAGTAATAGATAGAGAAAAAATAGGGTTAAGTAGGAAACAATCTCAAATTTCTTGTATCAATACAATTATCCATTTAAAAAACGAAATTTAATTATTTAGAAATATTGAATTTTATATTTCTTGTTGAAAAAATTTTTAATAAATTTGTTATTTAAATGGGGTTTAGTATAACATAATCTATGAGAAATTTGAGTTGCTCCTAAAATGTTTATTTTATTAATTTGTTGGTTTTATCACTTTAGTAAACAGCTTTCTTTTTGAGTAAAATTTTTATAATTCAATTTCCCTGTTTTTATCAATTTTTCTAAAAATATCAGTATTTTTGAGCTTTTCTGCATTTCTTTTCTTTTGACTTTTGTTTTCAATATTATTATTTATTGTAGTTATCATCATAAATAAAAATTTTTCCTGCCCCAAGTTGTAGTTTTTCACCTCATTACTTGCAGAAAGTGTTGCAATATTATTTAAATAATAGTCAATTCCCTTTTGAAATTCATTTTTTTCAACAAAATTCCGAATATTTAAAAAATGTAAACTTAACTTGTAGGAGTAGATTTCTTCATCTGACATTGTAAATTTGTCAGTTTCATTTTTATTGCTCAAAAGTTTTAGAGTTTCATCTATTTCAGGCTTTAAGTTTTTCACGCCATTATCATTGGCTTCTTCCTGTAATTTTATAAGTTTTAAAAATAAAGAATTTGGATATTTTTTATTTATTTGATTAATAATTTTGCTTTTCTCGTCTATATCTTCAATATTCCCATAATAACTGACTTTCATGCTCCAAATTTCATAATCTGCTGGATTAGCCTTTTCAAAAATATCCATATATTTTTTTCCATTTTTTATATTTTTCAAGTAAAGGCTTGCCAAATAAGTTTCAGCGATTTTCCCTGCCACAATATAATTATTTCTATCCTTTTCAAGCAATTTTTCCAGTTTTTCCAAATATTCCGCTCCATCAATATCCGAAGTTTCAAAAAGCAGTCCATCGCCAATTTCTTCATCAAGTTTAATAGTTTCTTCAATAATTTCACGTTTAATCCCTTTTGCACTCAGTTTTTTATAAATAATATCACTTATGCTTTCTGCATTTCCAAAAATTCCAAATGTTAAAAATAATAAAATAGCAGTTAATTTTTTCATCTTGTTTATTTCCTTTCAATTTTTTGTTTATTATAAACGTGTATATTTTTCCTCTTAAAGTCAAAAATACATTTCTTAATTTTTAAGAATTCTTACTATATTTTACATTATTGAGAAAATTTTTTCAAATTAATTAATAAATTTTTTTGATATAATTCTTTTGCGAAAAAAGACAGAGTAAAAAATATAGGGGCAAATAAATTTAATCAAATTTTTAATTAACAAAAAAGAGGAAACCAGTTACAATATAATCGCCAAATCC
>NZ_KI519445.1:62095-97313 GCF_000482505.1 Leptotrichia trevisanii DSM 22070 | reverse complement strand
ACTACTCCTGAAGCTACTGTTCTTCCACCTTCTCTTATCGCAAATCTTAATCCTTCTTCCATTGCGATTGGGTGAATCAATTCAACTGTCATTTCAATGTTGTCTCCAGGCATTACCATTTCTACACCTTCTGGCAAATTAACTTCTCCTGTGATGTCAGTTGTTCTGAAGTAGAATTGTGGTTTGTATCCTGTGAAGAATGGTGTATGTCTTCCTCCTTCGTCTTTTGTCAATACGTATACTTCTGACTTGAATCCTGTATGTGGAGTGATTGTCCCTGGTTTAGCAAGTACTTGCCCTCTTTCAACTTCTTCTTTCTTAGTCCCTCTTAACAATGCTCCGATATTGTCCCCAGCTTGTCCTGAATCCAATAGCTTTCTGAACATTTCTACTCCTGTTACAGTAGTCTTTGTCGTTGGTTTGATTCCTACAATTTCCACTTCCTCACCAACGTTGATTACTCCTCTTTCAACTCTTCCTGTTACAACTGTTCCTCTTCCTGTAATTGTGAATACGTCTTCAATTGGCATTAAGAATGCTTGGTCTACCGGTCTTTCTGGTGTTGGAATATATTCGTCAACTGCGTTCATTAATTCCATGATTCTTTCTACCCATTGAGCTTCTCCATTTAATGCTCCTAATGAAGATCCTTTAATTACTGGTACATCATCTCCTGGGAATCCGTATTCTGTAAGTAATTCTCTTACTTCCATTTCTACTAATTCTAATAATTCTTCGTCGTCTACCATGTCAACTTTGTTTAAGTAAACTACAATGTAAGGAACTCCAACTTGTCTTGCAAGCAGGATGTGTTCTCTTGTTTGAGGCATAGGCCCATCAGCTGCTGATACTACTAGGATTGCTCCATCCATTTGAGCTGCTCCTGTAATCATATTTTTTACATAATCGGCATGGCCTGGACAGTCAACGTGAGCATAGTGTCTGTTTTCTGTTTCATACTCAATGTGAGCTGTGTTGATTGTAATCCCTCTTTCTCTTTCTTCAGGGGCTTGGTCGATATTTTCAAAATCAACTTTTTCAGCCAGTCCTTTTTCAGCCAATACTTTTGATATTGCTGCTGTTGTTGTTGTTTTCCCGTGATCTACGTGTCCGATTGTTCCTACGTTTACGTGTGGTTTGCTTCTCTCGAATTTAGCTTTTGCCATTTTAATTTTTCCTCCATTATTTTATTTTTTTATTTTTTATATGAATTTTTATCATTTTGATTATAACATATTTGGAAAATAATTGCAAGCACTGAAATTATAGCAATTAACTCCTTAAAATAAGGAAAAAATCACTTGCTATAACTTGTAAACTTTATTTTATGTGTTACTATGGAAAAAATTTTATAGTTGAAAAATAAGCCAGAAATAGTGTATAATTTGTAAAAAAGAAATAAATAGGAGGCGTTATGGTTGCAACAATACAAGTGAATAAGCAAAGTATAAAGCAGTTACTCGAAAGTGGTAAAGAGCAGACATTTTTAATACCTGAATATCAAAGGCCATATTCTTGGACTGAAAATGAAACTAAGACGTTATTTTATGATTTACTGGAATTTACAGAAAGTGAAACTAAAAAAAATAATAGTACCGAAGGGACATATTTCTTAGGAAGTATTGTTTCTTATGAAAATGAAGAGGGGGAACAGGAAATTATCGACGGGCAGCAGAGAATAACTTCTCTCTTCCTGCTTTTACGGGCAATTTATACAAAATTAACTTCTTATGAAGAAAAAACTGTGGAGCAGGAAAATTTCATAAGACAGATTCAGCCGGCATTGTGGAAACAGGAAAAACTTACTGGAGAAGTTGACTATACAAGTGTACTGATTAATTCGAGAGTTATAGACAATGAAGGAAATAAAATTTTACAGAATATCTTGGAAACAGGTGTTGCTGATTCTAAAGCCACTGACAATTATTCCAAAAACTACATTTTATTTCAAAAACTATTCGATAAGCTTTGTGAATTAAGTCCGACATTAATGCTGGAGTTTATTTACTACACTTTAAACAGGGCGGTTGTTTTCCCGATAAAGACAGATTCGCAGGACGATGCCTTAAGTGTATTTTCAACATTGAATGACAGGGGACTGCCTCTTTCTGAAGCAGATATTTTCAAGGCAAAAATGTATAACAGAATAAAAAAGGAATACAAGAAATTATTTATTAAACAATGGAAAAATCTGAGCGAACGGGCAATTTATGCTAAGGAAAATGTAAAACAGCTGTTTTATTATTACATGTTCTATTTAAGAGCCACAGAAAAGGATATGGCGACTACTACTCTTGGGCTTAGACGTTTTTACTCAAAAGGTGGATTTACACGGCTTTATAAATCAAATTTATTAAAAAACTTGGATCAGATTCTGGATTTATGGGTTGTTATGAACAGACGTGAGTCAATTGATGAAAAACCTTGGACAGAAAATATACAGATTATTAAAATTTTGGATACTTTGTCGGCTTATCCGAATGAATCTTGGAAATATCCTGTTGTTGTGTACTATCTGGCTCACGGTGATAAAGAAAACTTTGAAACATATTTTTTGAAATTTTTACGAAAGCTGTTTTTGGAATTGACTGCAAATTATCTTGTAACACCGAGCGTTTCAGCTGTAAAATCTGATATTCTGAAATTAAATGTGGATATAATTGACAATATTTCGCCAAAAATTGCATTTAAAAATATCCCAATTTCTGTACTTCAGGAAAAAGTAAAGACACCTAATAAAAATCTTGTGCGTATGATTTTAAAAATGGTTGTCTACAATAATCAGGATGAACTTTTGCCTGAAAAATGGGAAGTTGAATACATTTTACCACAAAAATGGAGCAACCGTTTCTCAGAAAGCATGGAAAATAAGCAGGTTAAGGAGTATATAAACTACATTGGAAATAAGATCCCTTTTGAAAAGAAACTGACAATCAAGGCTTCGGAAAACTTTTTTGACAAGAAAAAAGTAAATTATGGAAAATCTAAAATTAAATATGTAAGGGAATTGATTCCAACAGATAAGACTGACTGGACTTTTGAAGATATTGATACAAGAAATAGAAAAGTGGCGGAAGAACTTGTTAAGCTGTTCATTACGTGGAACGGGGAATATGAGTTTTAAAATTTCCATTTTTCATAAAATAAGGGTGTACAAAAATGCCCTTATTTTTTTGTAAAACTATTTTTTAACATTCATTTTATTTAATTTGATTATATGTCTTGTAATTTTAAATAAAAAAGTATATAATGAATTATAAAAATATTTAAGGAGTCGGTTATGCTGCAAAATTTTTATGGCGTTATTCAGGTAAAACATTACCAGAATGGACGTTTGAGGCTTCAAACAGATATATTAAGGGAAAATGTGGAATTAGAACAGGAATTTTTAAATAATATGCGACAACTATCAGGGATAGATTCAGTGAGAGTCAATTCCGTTACTGGAAGCATCCTAATTTATTTTGATGAAAAAATTATTGAAAGTTCGTTTTTATATTTAATCGTTCTAAAATTACTCCATCTGGAAGGAGAAGCCCTAAAAAATAAACCTGGAAAAATAAAAGTATTGTTAAAACAAACATTTGAAGCGGTGGATATGGCTATTTACAATAAAAGTAAAGGTTATCTGGATTTAAAAACATTAGTTGCAGGAATTTTTGCTTTTTATGGAATTAAAAAATTAAGAAAATTTCCAGAATTGCCTGCGGGTGCCACTTTACTATGGTGGACTTTTATTTTTTTATCAGAAGGGAAAAGAAAATAATGTTGGAAAATTTATTTAAGGCTACATATCTGATGTTTAATCAGATAAAGGTTGTACACAGTATTCCCGGCAGATTAAGGCTTTCTGTCCCAAATTTATCAGATATTCCAGAAGAATTAAAAAAATATGATTATCGGGTTACAGAACTTATTTTATCAAAAAAAGGTATAAAAAGTGTTGAGTTTTCGTATATAACAAATAAAATTCTACTTTATTATGACATAAAACTGATTTCAGAAAAACAAATACTGGACTGGCTGAATAAAGTCTGGAAAACGATGATTAATCATTCCGAATTATATGAAAATAAATCCTTGAAGGAAATAGAAGATAATTTGGATACTTTTTATAACATAATTAAAGAACTTTAATTATTGTAAAAATGAAAGAAAAGAAAGGGATTTTTATGTTAAATAAAAATTATTTACTGGATTGTGAGATTTTACACGAAATTCGTGGAAGAATCAGAATAAAATCAAGGGCTTTAAAATATCTTGGGATTCATAAGGAAGAAATAACAAACCAGCTGATGCAAGTTCATTATATCCAAAGTGTTGAAATTTCAATTATTACAGGTACTGTTCTTATTTATTTTGATAATTTGGCACTGACTGGTGAAAACTTGGTATCTTTAATTCAAAATACGTTAAATACATATCTGGTGGATATTTATAAAAATGAAAAAAAACAATCATCAAATAAATATGTTATTGAAAGACGTCTACAGGAAGAATCCCCACAGGAAATTATAAAAAATATTGGTGCCGCAGTGCTGTTACTTCTACTGCCAAATCCAAAGACAAAATTGACAGGAATCAGACGATTGTTTAACTACAAGACTTTGTCAACAATTTCTTTAGCCCTGCCTGTTTTAAAAAATGGAATTTATTCCCTGATTCAAAATAAGCGTCCTAATGCAGATACACTAAGTTCTACAGCTATCGTCAGCAGTATCATTTTAGGAAGTGAACGAACAGCCTTGACAATTATGATCTTAGAAAAATTTGCAGAACTGCTTACTGTTTATACAATAAAAAAGACACGTGGTGTAATTAAAGATATGTTAAGCGTTGGAGAAAACTATGTCTGGAAACAGTCTGATGATGCGGAAACAGCCAAAAAAGTCCCAATTGAAGAAATTAACAGGGGAGATTTGATACTTGTTCAGACTGGGGAAAAAATAAGTGTGGACGGAACAATTGAAAAAGGTGAGGCAATAATTGATCAGTCACCAATCACAGGGGAATATATGCCTGTTACTAAAAAAGTCGGTGAGGAAGTTTTTGCAGGAACACTTTTAAAAAGTGGAAATATTACTGTAAAAGCTGAAAAAGTCGGTGATGACAGAACAGCTTCAAGAATTATAAAATTAGTGGAAGATGCCTCCTTTAACAAGGCTGACATTCAATCTTATGCCGATACATTTTCCGCACAACTGATCCCACTAAACTTCTTACTTGCCGGAATCGTCTATGTTTCCACCAGAAACCTACAAAAAGCACTAAGTATGCTTGTAATCGACTATTCATGTGGAATAAGACTATCAACGGCAACAGCATTTTCAGCTTCAATTAATACAGCGGCTAAAAATGGTATTCTGATTAAAGGAAGCAACTATCTGGAAGAACTTTCAAAATCTGACACAGTGATATTTGATAAAACAGGTACAATAACCGAAGGAAAGCCTAAAATCCAAACACTAAAGACTTTTGGAAAAAATATGAAAGATAACAGGATGCTTGCACTGGCTGCCGCAGCCGAAGAAACTTCATCACATCCATTGGCAAGTGCAATTTTGAATGAAATTAAAAATAGAGGATTAAAAATTCCAAAACATAAGGAATCCGTTGTCAAAGTGGCAAGAGGAATAGAAACTTTTGTAAATAAGGACATTATTCGTGTGGGAAGCCAGAAATATATGGAAGAAAATGATATTTCACTTAAAATGGCAGGTGATATAGTCAAAGGAATGCAAAACCGTGGGGAAATTGTAATTTATGTGGCTAAAAACAGTGATTTAATAGGTGTTATCGGCGTTTCAGATCCTCCTAGGGAAAATATAAAAAAGGCAATTAATCGGCTAAGAAATCAGGGAATAGACGATATTGTACTGTTGACAGGAGATTTAAGACAACAGGCTGAAACCATTGCGTCAAGAATGTCGATGGACAGATACGAGTCTGAACTACTTCCTGAGGACAAGGCTAAAGATATTTTGAAATTCCGTTCAATCGGTTCAAAAGTTATTATGATAGGTGACGGAATAAATGATGCTCCTGCCCTTTCCTACGCAAATGTAGGAATAGCCTTGGGAAGTTCACGAACAGATATTGCAATGGAAGCTGCCGATGTTACAATAACTTCAGATGATCCGTTATTAATACCGGGTGTAGTAGGTTTAGCCAAGAACACCGTAAAAATAATAAAACAAAATTTTGCAATGGCGATTGGAATAAACAGTTTTGCCCTTGTGTTAGGTGCGACAGGACTTTTACCTGCAATATACAGCTCGATTTTACATAATTCAATAACAATTTTAGTAGTTGGAAATTCATTGCGGCTATTAAAATATGATGTTAATAAATAGGAATTTTTGTGTTTTTATATTTTTTAGTCTAATGTTGAAGGAGTTTGAATAAAATATGAAAAAACTAACCTTAATAATACTGCATAAATTACCAAACCGTGTCAGATTCAAAATCTCACATGACATTATTAACCAAAAAAAATTTTTTGAAACAATAAAAGTTGAAACAAAAAATACAACCTTGCGATATAACCAAACTATAAATACTTTACTTGTCACATTTGAACCTGAGGAAATTTCAATAGATGAAATAATTTATCGAACCGCAACTGCCTTATCAGTTGAGCATAAGATGACTTCAGTAAAACTGATTGAAGATTTTGAGGAAAAATCAATAGATTCACTGTCTGTTTATTCTGGGGCCGCAATATTGCTTTCTTTCCTATATGGGCTTGGCAAAAGTAAAGTTGAGAAATTACAGATAGACATAAATAACTTTGCAGCTGGACTGACAACCGCAGCAATTATAGAGCATGCCTACAGGGAAACACAGCGTAAGGGCTTTTTTGACATTGAAATATTGCCTGCACTATATTTGCTCAAATCTTATCTGGCAAACAGATCGGTTACAGCGATAGCACTTATGTGGTTTACAACTTTTGGACGACATCTCGTATTGAATAACTTCTCAAACAAGGAAGTGAGAATTTACCGGTTAAAAGCCAATAATGGAAAATTTCATTATGTCGTGGATGTAAAAAATGATAATTCCATCGAAAATTTAAGTGACTTGATAGATCATATATTTTTTAACAACAGGATGGGCAATGAAACAGATGACAAATATATAGCTTTACAATAAATAAAATAATAATAAATAAAAAATTTGGAGGTATAAAAATGATAAAATTTGGAAACATTAAAAAGGAACATTTAGTAGGAGCAGCAATTGGAGTAGGAACTGTAGCAGTAGGTTATTACCTGTACAAAAAAAATCAGAATAAAGTTGACAGTTTTTTAAGAAAACAGGGAATAAACATAAAAACATCTTCAGAAGCAACTTATGATAATATGAATCTTGAAGAATTAATGGCAACAAAGGAACATCTTGAAGACTTAATCGCTGAAAAAGAATTATCTACAAACACAACTGTTACAGAAGCAGTTGTAGAAACTGAAATAAAATAATAAAATAAAGCCACTTTTTATCAGTTCAATATTAAAGGACTTTATCAAAAGGAGGAAACAATGAAATTAGTATTAATTCGACATGGTGAAAGCCAATGGAACCTGGAAAATAAATTTACCGGATGGAAAGATGTGGATTTGAGTCCAAAAGGCATGGAAGAGGCAAAAGCTGGTGGTAAGACATTAAAGGAAATGGGATTAGTTTTTGACATTGCCTATACATCTTATTTGAAAAGAGCCATCAAAACTTTAAATTACGTTCTGGAAGAATTGGATGAACTATATATTCCAGTTTACAAATCCTGGAGATTGAACGAACGTCATTATGGAGCATTACAAGGCTTAAACAAAGCTGAAACTGCTAAAAAATATGGTGATGAGCAAGTCCTTATCTGGAGAAGAAGTTTTGATATTGCTCCACCCGCAATAGACAAATCAAGTGAATATTATCCAAAAGCAGACAGAAGATATGCCGACTTGTCCGATTCTGAAGCACCACTTGGAGAAAGCCTGAAAGATACAATTGAAAGAGTCCTGCCCTACTGGCATTCACATATTTCTAAAAGTTTGCAGGAAGGAAAGAACGTTATTGTGGCAGCTCACGGAAACAGTTTACGAGCTTTAATAAAATATTTATTAAATATTTCCGATGATGATATTTTAAAACTGAACTTAACAACAGGAAAACCCTTAATATTTGAAATAGACAAGAACTTAAATGTATTATCGTCACCAGATTCCTTTTAATCTTAATAAATAAAATTATTTTGAGCAAGGGCAAACTTACAGTCCTTGCGTTTTTATTTTACATTTTTTATACTAGATCCCATTTAAAAAATAGAAGTAAAATTCTACAATAAGTAATTTGATAGTTTTGTTAAAAAAATCAAATTTAATTCTTAAGTATCCATATAAGGGATTTTTATTTAGATTATGAAAAACGGCTTATTATTAATAAATATTTTTTCTTTTTATAAAGCAAGGGAAATCAGTCGCCATTTCCCTTTATTTCGCAATAATAGTTATTTTAGTATATTTAAATAATGTCATACTAAAGAGAATAGCGAAAGTGCTACGCACTATCCCTGGCTCGTCTAAGCATTTTTTTGAAATATTCCCAAATTTTATTTGGGAAAGTAGTCGAAACATTTATTATTTGGAAAGTATTAAATAAGCAAAATTTCGTTAAAGGAAAAATAACTGTCTGAGCGTAGTTTTACGAAGCGAGTTTTATTTTTTCTTTATAAGAAAGTTTTGCGTAAGCGGGGTTGTAAGGGCATGGCGTCTGATGCCCTTACGTTACAAAAAAATAGAAAAAACTATTATTAATCATAATATTTATAAATAAAATTATAAAAGTCTTTAAGATGGATACTTAATGATAAAATTTAATTAAAGGATATTTTAATAGTTACATAGGTTGTATAATAGCGTAATCCTATAAAAAAATGACTTTAATTTTATAAATTTTTTGATTTCTATTATTTAAACGGGAAATAGTATAAAACACTATATTTTAATTATTAAACAAATTTACTATAAAAATTTGAAAGGATGGTGAAAAATATGACTTTGGAAATAACTACACCTGCGGTTCTTTTCCCTACAGTATCTCTTCTTTTACTTGCATACACCAACAGATTTCTGGCTCTTACAGCGATTGTAAGACAGATGGATTCGAGTGGGGAAGTAGAGCATGAATTTTATCAGGTTAAAAACTTGAGGAAAAGGTTGAATTATATTAAAAAGATGCAGTATTTTGGGGTTTCGAGTTTATTAATGTGTGCAGTTTCAATGTTATTTTTATTTTTTCAGATAGATTTTGTTGGGAAAATCAGTTTTGCAGTAAGTTTGGTGTCGCTTATCGTTTCACTGTTATTTTCTCTTTTGGAAATACAGATTTCGCTGGAGGCTTTGAGGATTCATTTGAATTATAACGAAAGTGAAAATGAGGAAAAAAAATGAAAGAAATCTTGTTAAATTAAAAATTTTTTTAAGACATTTTATTTAACAAATAAAAAAATTTTTCATAATATTTGAATAAATCGGAAAAAATTGATATAATTAACTTGGAAAATAATTTTAATGTTAAACTCAAAAATTTGAGTTTTTTTAAACACTGTATTTTTTATAGCTTGAGTAAATTAAAGACAAATATTTTATTGTCGATTATTGAATTGAAGGAGGAATGATGATTTCGTTAATTTTGGCGGCGGGAAAAGGGACTCGTATGAAGTCCGAACAATCGAAGGTTTTACACAGGGTGAATGGTATTCCGATGATTAAAAGAGTTGTTAATGTGCTGGAAAATATTGGAAACGAAAAAAATATTTTTATTCTAGGGCATAAAAAGGAAAATGTTCTGGCTGAAATGGGAGACATTACTTATGTTACACAGGAACAGCAACTTGGAACAGGGCATGCAATTCTGATTGCAAAGGATAAAATTAAGGAATATGGTGAAGATGTCCTTATCACTTATGGTGATACACCGTTATTAAAAGAAAAAACATTGGAAGAATTAAAAAAAGTATTTAAGGAAAAAAATCTTGACTGTATTGTGCTTTCATGTAAAGTTAAAAATCCATTTGGATATGGACGGATTGTTAAGGAAAATGGAAAAATTTCAAATATTGTCGAAGAAAAGGAAGCAAATGAAGACGAAAGAAAAATAGATGAAATTAATACAGGTGTGTATATCTTTAAGAATGAAAGTCTACTTTATGCAATTGAAAAAATTGACAATAATAACTCAAAAGGCGAGTATTATTTAACAGATGCCATAAAAATTTTATCAACTGAAGGCTATAAAGTTGATAGCTTTCAAATTGAAGATGAAGATGAAATCTTAGGGGTAAACTCAAAGGCTCAGTTAGCACAAGCCAGTAAAATTTCAAGAGATAGAAAAAATACTGAACTTATGGATAACGGTGTAATTCTGATTGATCCAGATACAACTTATATTGAAGATAATGTTGAAATTGGGCAGGATACTGTAATTTACCCAAATGTTACAATTCAGGGAAATACAAAAATTGGAAAAAACTGTGAAATCTTGGGAAATACAAGAATTGAAAATTCTGTAATTGCTGATAATGTGAGAATAGAGGCCTCTGTTGTTGAGCAGTCTACTCTTGAGGAAGGGGTAACTGTCGGGCCATTTGCACATTTGCGTCCAAAGGCATATCTGAAACAAACTGTACATGTGGGAAACTTTGTGGAAATAAAAAATTCTACGCTCGAAAAAGGTGTGAAAACAGGGCATTTGACTTATATTGGAGATGCTGAAGTCGGTGAAGATACAAACATTGGTGCAGGAACAATTACTTGTAACTATGACGGGAAAAATAAGCATAAGACAAAAATTGGAAAAAATGCCTTTATCGGAAGCAATTCAATAATCGTGGCACCTGTAGAAATTGGAGCTAAAGTCTTAACAGCTGCGGGCTCTGTCATCACAAAGGATATTCCTGATGAGGCACTTGCATTTGGAAGGGCAAAACAGGTAAACAAAGAGAAAAAATAAGTAAGAGATTTTAAAAAGGAAAAATGTCAAAAAATCAAAAAAATTATAATGTATGTTTTAATGTTGATAATAAAAATTTTTTAGTAGAAATTCAAAATATAGGGAGAGAAAGGGAAATAAAATGATAACATTAACCAAAGAAGACAAAAGCAAAATAAGAATTTTTTCAGGATCATCAAGTGAAGTGCTGGCAGAAAAAATTGTAAAATATTTGGATATGGATTTATCCTCTGCTGAAATTGTGAGATTTGCCGATGGGGAAACTTTTGCAAAAGCAAACGAAAGTGTGCGTGGATGTAAAGTATTTATTATTCAGTCTACTTCAAAACCTGTAAATGAAAGTATTATGGAGCTTTTAGTTTTTATTGATGCGATTAAAAGATCATCAGCGAGAGAAATTATTGCGGTAATTCCTTATTATGGATATGCAAGACAAGACAGAAAAGCAAGTCCACGTGAACCAATTACATCAAAACTTGTTGCAAACTTGCTTACTGTAGCAGGGGCTACAAGGGTAATCACAATGGATTTACATGCAAGACAAATTCAAGGATTTTTTGACATTCCAGTGGATCATATGGAAGCATTACCAATTTTGGCCAAACACTTTATAAAATATGGATTCAGCCCAGAAGATACAGTCGTTGTTTCACCTGACGTCGGTGGAGTAAAAAGAGCAAGAGGACTTGCAAATTGGCTACATACACCACTTGCAATAATTGACAAAAGACGTGCAAAGGCAAATGTTTCAGAAGTTATGAACATTATTGGAGATATAAAAGGGAAAAAAGCTGTTTTAATTGACGATATGATTGATACAGCGGGAACAATTTGTAATGCGGCACAGGCTCTAATTGACAAGGGGGCATCAGAAGTTTACGCATGTGCTACACACGCCGTATTCTCGGATCCTGCGATTGAAAGGCTAAAAAACTCAGCTTTTACAGAAGTTGTAGTAACTGACACAATCCAATTGCCTGAAGATAGAAAATTTGACAAACTGAAAATTTTATCAACAAGTAAAATGTTTGCGGAAATAATAAAAAGAATTGCAACAAATAATCCAATAAGCGACTTATTTGAAATGCCAGTTGACGATGGTGACGATGACTAAAATTCAAGATACAGTGAATATTTTAAAAAATGGAGGAGTTGCCATATTCCCAACTGATACTGTCTATGGGATAGGTGCTCTTCCAGAAAAAAAATATGTGGAAAAAATTTATAAAATTAAAAAAAGGGATTTTTCAAAAAAAATAATTGCGTTAATCAGTGATAAAAAAATTTTACCAGAGTTGATAAATGAAACTGATAAAAATATAAAAAAAATTGAAAATATCCTTGAAAAATACTGGCCGGGAGAATTAACCGTCATTTTTCAGGCAAATCAGAATTTTACAAAAAATTTTGATGAAAGTATGAAAACAATTGGAATCCGTATTCCAAAAAATAAAACTGCTCTGGAAATAATAAAAAACGCTGGTGGTGTCTTATTAACTACAAGTGCAAATATTTCAGGTGAAAATGCTGTTACTAAGGTAGAAAAACTGAGTGAAGAACTGTTAAAAAATGTGGATATTGTCTTTCCAAATAAAAATTCGGAATTGACAGGAAAGCCCTCTACAATTGTGAAGTATGAAAATGGAGAACTCTCATTGTTAAGGGAAGGAAATATTTCGTTTGAAGAAATAATGGAAAATTTTAAATAAACTAAACTTGAATCAAATTAATATAAATTAAACAATTTTAAAATTAGAGCAAATGGAAAGTAATTTTTAACTTTGTTTTCAGGTGAATTGCTATAAATATAAAAATAATAAATAGAAAGGAGTCTTTTATGGCAAAAATGGTAAATCCAAATACTGTTAGCAATATGGATTTAATAAATGCAAAATCACAGGCTAAAATGCAACAGCTTGTACAAAAAATTGGAAAAGGAAAAAGAAAAGTCAATGTTACATTTTCTAAAATGTCAAGAAGTTATCTTACAAGAATGATTGAGGAAATGAGAAAAATGATGAGCCAGTATGAAAAACAGCTGCCAAACGTGTTTGGTTTCTTCAAATATTTAGAAAGTGAAGTAAAAATAACAAAGGCAAACAAAAAGGAAAAAACTAAAAGTGTAAAACTTTCCTATGAAGAAGTTGACTTCTTTAAATTGCAGCTAAAGGAAACATTAAAGGGGATTGACACTCAACGTGCCGCCTTGAAATGGTACAATCTAATTAAAAAGGCATTGTTTAAAACATTGAAAAAACAGACAGAATTAGTGCTGGAAGAATTTAATGGTGGAAGTGTTAAAAAGAAATAATTTAAAATAAAAAATATTAAAAAAGTAAAAGTATAAAAGTGGGAAGGGAAATTGAGGACAATGAATAACAAAATAAATAATAATATAACTGAAAAGGCAAAACTTAAAGACTTTGCTGATAATAAAAAAAATAACATATTATCAAATGATACAATTTCTTATCTAAATGAAATTGTAAAAACAGGATTTAAGGAACATGCCAGCGATATTCACATAAAGTTTGATATGCTGGAAGGAATGGAAATAAAGTACCGAGTTGACGGATATCTTATGGAAAGTGAGAAATTATATGAAACTGTGAATAAAAAAGTACTGGAAAAAAATATTACAGAAATTATTGCCAGAATAAAAATTTTGGCTGGAATGAACGTTGCGGAGAAAAGAAAGCCACAAGATGGCAGCTTTTCTTTTTTATTGAATATAAAAAATCTCAACAAGCGATATGACATAAGAGTCGCCTATATGCCAACAATTGGTGGAGAAAGCGTAGTTCTGCGTATTCTTGAAAACTATCTGGAAGACATAAACCTTGAAACACTGGGATTTTCAAATCAAAGTATAGAAATGTTAAATGAGATTTTAACTAGAAAATACGGAATGATACTCGTAAGTGGGCCGACAGGCTCTGGAAAATCCACAACTCTAAAATCCTTAATAAATATACTAAATGATGGAAGAAAAAAAATTATAACGGTGGAAGATCCTGTTGAAAGCAAAATCGACGGAATTGTTCAGATACAGGTAAACCAGAATATCGGAGTAACATTTGCCGAAGTCTTGAAAGCCACATTGAGAAATGATCCTGACATTATTGTAATTTCAGAAATCCGTGATGAAATCACAGCGGAAATTGCTGTAAGGGCGGCATTAACAGGACACCTCGTAATTTCCACAATTCACACAAACGACGCAGTTTCCACATTAATCAGGCTGGTGGATATGGGCATTCCAAAATACTTGATACTAGATTCATTAATCTGTGTGATTGGACAAAGACTGGTTGGGAAAAAGTGCCAGAAATGTATGGGGAAAGGCTGTGATGAATGCTCCAGCGGGTACAGCGGCAGAATTTCAATAAATGAGGTGCTTGTCCTGAATCAGGATGTACGGAATATTTTAAAATCCGACAGCCATCTTGGCTCTGAAACTAAGGATAAATTAAAAATGCTGAATCAAAAGTATGAAAATCAAAAATGCTTTATTGATTTTGTGGAAGATGCGGATGAGAAAATTGAGAAAAATTTGATTTTTGAAAGGGAAAAGACAAGTATTATTTTTTAACAAAAAATGCAAGGATTTTTATTGTCCTTGCACAAATTTATTTTTTAGGAAATTAAGCCGATTATTTGACTGATTTCCTTTTTTTATTTAAATTTTCTATTTTTATTTCTGTCATTTCTTATTAATTGCACTGTCAATACCAAGATATATAAATAAACTAGATATGGAATTGCCCCTATTTTATGTAAAGTTATAAAAATCAGTGCAAAAACAAGTATTCCTATCGTAAGCAATATCCCCATTCCAACCTGTTTCCACACTTCCTCCTTCACTTCATATCCAAATACAACTGGACGGAACACCTTGTTTATAAATCTTGTAAAAGGATTTAAAATTAACAGCACATACGATAATGTCTCATTTTTTACTCCAAGCACTGACAACAACACAATCACAACACCCAGCATTATTCCGTAATAAATCTTCCCGCCTGCAAATGATGGACTTGTCGGCATATCAGTCGCCATAAATATTCCTGTCAGCAAAAGTCCCCCCATCGAAACGGAAATTCCGTTTTTTAGGAACATTGTTGCAATAAACGATGTGGCAAATAAAGTTACTGGAATATGCCACGAAATACGGTTTTTTACCAGCAGGTAAACTCCTCCCAGAATTAGTGCAATTGCAGAATACGAACCTAATGAACCCGAAGAAGTCAGCAACAGTTCATCAAAATAGCTCATAAGCGGTATTTTCTGAAAATTCACAAAAACATTTATTTTTGATAATCTCAGGGCTTCCTGACTGAACCATATTGTCCCGGAAGACATTGCAACAGGAAAGAAAACTGTCATAAATTCACGCCCTACTACCGCTGGATTAAGCACATTTCTCCCAATTCCGCCATACATCAGCTTCCCAAAAATTACAGCCATACCCGCCCCAAAAGCAACAACTGGTAATGGAGTCAGCGGTGCTAAAGTCAAAGCCATCAAAAGTCCAGTTATAACTGCTGATAAATCGTGAGTAGAATTTTTGTCATTCAAAAATATTCTTGAAAACAGCTTTTCTGTAACTATTGCTGTGAAAACTGAAGTTACTATTACTGACAGGGCTGTCAGTCCATAAACCAGTCCAGCTGTAATTATAGCTGGAAATAAAGCCACAACAACATCTTTCATAACATCCCTCACTTCAACATTTGTTCGCACGAATGGACTAAACGATATTTTTTTCATTTCTCTATTTTTAAAAAAGTTTCTTATTATTTTTCTTCGTTTAAGTTTTTCATCTCTTTTTTCTAAATTTTTTTTATTAGCTACATTTGATTTTTCCTGTGATTTTGATTTACTTATATTTGTATTTTCTGTATTTGCAGTTGTTTTTATATTTTGTTTTTTATCTTTTTTTACTTCTCTATTTTTTGCTTCTTTTTCAATTGTTTCTCTTTTAATTTTTTCATTCCGTGTTTTTTCCAGTTTTATTATTTTTCTGCTATTATTCAAATTTGACTGGCTAACATTTCTTTTTTCCCGTAATCCCTCATTTTCTAAATTTGAAATTGTATCATCACTATCTAAAAGTCCATTTTTAATTTTTCTGTTTTTTACATCCAGTATCTCTTCCAGCAACGATTTTTCATCTGCCATTATTTATTCTCCTCCATTTCCGACAAGATTGCTTTTCCTGTTTTTATGCTTTCTATTAGCGGAACTCTCGACGGACATACAAATTCACACGCTCCACATTCAATACAGTTCTGAATATTGGCCTTAACCATCTGTTCATATTTCCCCTTTTCATAACAATCTGCAAACTCAAAAGGCATAAGATTCATCGGGCAGACTTCCACACAATATCCACATGAAATACAGTTTTTCCTTTCAATTTCTTCTGTGCTTAAAAACAATATTCCAGAAGTTCCCTTAATCACAGGCACTCTTGAATCAAAAATTTCCATTCCCATCATAGGCCCACCAAAAATCACTTTTTCCTCATTTTGAATTTTTAGCTCTTTTACAATATGATAAAGCGGCGTTCCGAATTTTATTTTGTAATTACCTATATTTCTCGCTTCTTCCCCAGATACTGTAACAACTCTTTCTATAAGCGGTTTCCCCTCAAAAAATGCGTCATAAATTGCTTTTACCGTACTTACATTGCTTACAACCACACCTTTTTCCAGCGGCAATTCCCCTTTTCGCACTTTTTTACCTGTAACAGTATTTATTAGCTGTAATTCACTTCCTTGTGGATAAATTGTCGGTAACAGCTGAATTTTCAAGTCAAACTCTTCCTCTTTCCCCATTTCTTCAAATTTTTCGACTAACTCGCTATTTTCCGCTTCTATCCCAATTACTATCTCTTTCGGATTCAGCAATTTCTGTATAACTTTCAATCCACGGAAAATTTCCCTTGTATAATTTTTCATAACCGAGTAGTCAGAAGTCAGATACGGCTCACATTCCGCCCCATTTATTATAAGTGTTTCCACCTTCCTGAATTTTATATCATATTTTATGTATGTCGGAAACTGTGCCTCTCCAAGTCCTACTATCCCAGCCTCTTTTATTATCTTAAAAATTTCATCTTTCTTTATTAATTTTAAATCCCTAAGTTCCCTTTTTACGAGGTTTTCTTCCTTATTTTTAAAATCATTTGCAATAATAACGGTTTTTACTTTATTTCCATTTGCAACCAGATGTTCTACAACATCAACAACATCTCCAGAAACAGGCGAATGTATATTGGCTGATATGTTGCCTGAAACTTCTCCTATTTTCTCATATTTTTTTACATAATCACCAATTTCCACTACTGGAATCGCTGGACTTCCTATATGCTGTGAAAGCGGGACATACAAAAGACTTGCATCTTTAAATTCCTTTAGTTTAGTATTTTTTGTCATCGGCTTCATCGACTGATATTTTCTTGCTGACTTTTTTTTCTTTTCCTCTATTTCATCAACATTTTTATTCAAAAGAATATCTATTATTCTCTTTATGCTCGTATTTCTAGCCATTTCCTTCTCCATTTTTTATTTTCATTTTTAATTCCTCATTTCAATTCTTCAATAAAAGACAATTTTTCCTATAATAAATTTTGACTTTTACTGAAAAATTCAAAGTTGATAATTAAAACAAAATTTTTGATTATATTATTTAAACTTTATTTCCCATTTAATTTTAGAATACAGATAAAAGTAGAAAACAAGGGGACTTGTAATTACCCCTTGTTCCTGATTATTTACTATAATCCTAATTAATTTCCGTCATAAGTTCATCTATTAGATCCTTTACGTGCACAATTTCTTTCAATTTCCATCCATTTGCCCCCGAGAAAAACAATCCACTTTGAAGTCTACCTAAATAAGCATCTCCAAGACTGTCGGCAATACAGTATCCCACTCTATTTGCACCTTTTCCACGTTCACAAGGGAATACACAGTTGCTTATACATTTAATCTTTTTTGTATTTGGCTCCAATGTTTGAACTAAGTTTGTTTTTACAGCACGTCCTGGATATCCGACTGGTGAACTTACAATTACAATATCCTCTTCCTTTGCGTCAAGTAAAACCTGTTTTAGCACATCACTTGCATCACATTCGTAGGTACCGATAAATCTTGTCCCCATTTGAACTGCATCCGCTCCAAGTGCCATAATATTTTTTATATCGTTATTATCCCAGATTCCTCCCGCTGCAATAATCGGAAAATCCCCCCATTTATCCCGTTCTTCCTTGATGGGTGGCAAAATTGCTTCCAGCTGATGTTCAGGGGCAAACAGTTCTTCGTATTTGGCACCTTGGTGTCCTCCACTTTTTGGCCCTTCCACGATTACTGCTCCCGGCATTTTCCCGGCGGCTTTCCATTTTTTACAGATTATTTTCAATGCTCTGGCTGATGAAACTATCGGCACGATTTCCACATCTGGAAAATCCTTTACAAGTCTTGGAAGTTCCAATGGAAGTCCCGCCCCTGTAACAATAATATTTGCCCCAGCCTCAAGTGCATCCTGAACCACTCTTTCATAATCATTGATTGCATGTAGAATGTTACAGGCAAGCGGTTTATCTCCACAAATTTTTCTTGCATTTTTAAATATTTCAAAAAGTGCTTCACGGTTGTAGGCGTTTTCTGTCCCAAGAGGCCGTCCATTTACAGCCTTTTTAACAAATCTCATATTTTGGTAGTATCCAGTACAAATTGCACTTATTGTCCCAAGTCCCCCATTTTTTGCCACATTTCCAGCAAGCCTGTCCCAGCTTATTCCAACACCCATTCCACCTTGAACTATTGGCTTTTCAATAAAATATTTTCCTATTTTTATTCCTTTTAATTCTATTTTCTTTTTTTCATTTGAAATTTCTGAATTTTCCTCTTTAATTTCCTTGATTTCATTCACTTTGATTTCCTCCAATTTTATAATTTTTATAAATAATTAACTATGATTACTTTTAAAAATTATATGGCGGAGCTCTGCTAATCTTCTTTTTTTCACTTATCGAAGTATAATTCAAAATTACATTACAAAAATGTAACTTCGGCAAAATATATATTAATTTCGTTATTTTTTCGATTATTTTTTTTCTTATATCATTTTCAATAAAATTTATGTACCCATTGGCACAAAGCCGTTCAAAATTTTCTACCAGCCTTTTTAAATCAACATTTTCCAAAAATGATAAATCAATCCCCGAATTTGAAATATGTCTATCCAGCATTTTCAAAAATTCATCACTTTTATTTATTACAATTTTTTTATTTTTCTCATATAATAAAGCAACGTTTTCGATATTCAAAAAACTTATTTTAGAAAAAGTTGAAAAATAATCTTTTTTTGTAACTTGCTCAAAAAAGTGTGTAACAACTGTTTGCACAACTTTAGATAACTTCTTCACCCGAAATTTTTCAAACATAAAACCTCCTTTATTATTTATAGTAAATTCTTTAAAACCAAGCCCACGACTTATATATGCTTAATCTATCTCAGACTGATTTTTTTATGTTAAAAATATATTCCCATAACTTATAACACACGTTATTTTTATTTAATTATATAATGTTTTTGCACTTTTTACAATTAAATATTTTTATTTTGATAATCAAAATATTTTCATAATTAATCTTTTAATTTTTTCATTGTAATTATATCTTGCCAAACAATAAAATTCAATTTTTTACTACTACATTTATATAAACAAATGAAAATTTATTGTTCTTAACATAGTTTCTATTTTCTAATGGGATTTAGTATTAGATTAATTTATTTAATAACAATTTTTACTATTTTTATTATGTTATTTCTTTTTTTTGCAGGATTGCTCATTGCCGCAAATCCTTATCTTGCAGTAAAGGTTTATCTTAATAATTAAAATTCGAGAAGCGGGGATGCAAGGGAAAGGCGTTTGTTTCCTTTGCTTAAAATAAACTAAAAAAATAAGATTTAAGAAACAAAAATTATTAAACATAATAACCCAAAATTAAAAAAATGAATAAATAGCCTTGTAAATCAGAAATAAAAAATAAAATTGCAGAAATTAATTAAAATTGATATAATATTAGAAAATATAAATTTAAAATCGAGGTGAAGTTATATGAGCAATATCATCAATTATACTGGAGAAGACTTTGAAAATGAAACAGTTTCACAAACCGGGCTTACTCTTGTGGATTTTTATGCTATCTGGTGTGGCCCTTGTCAAATGCTTGAAAAGGTTCTTGCAGAAGTGTCCAATAATTCAGATTGTAAGATTGTCAAGGTTGATGTTGACGATTATCCAGAGTTTGGGGCAAAGTTTAAGATAAGGGGATTGCCTATGCTTTTGCTTTTTAAAGATGGAAAAATTGTGGAAACTTTGAATGGATTTCAAATTTTTGATGAGATTATGGAAAAAATTAATTTACATAATTAATTTGATAATTTCAAAATTTGCTTAGATATGAAAATAGAAAATTTTAGAAAGAAGGGATGTATTTTATGAAAACGATTTTAGTACCGGGAGGAGCGGGATATATCGGTTCTCACACAGTTTTAGACTTGATAAAGAAAGGATTTCATCCAATTATAGTAGATGATTTCAGCAATTCAAGCAAAAAGGTTATTACAATTTTAGAAGAACTTTCTGGAACAAAAATATCTTTTTATGAGCTTGATGTAAAAAATAAGGAAGGCCTGAGAAAAATATTCAGTGAAAATAAAATTGATGCTGTCATTAATTTTGCAGGATTCAAGGCAGTTGGGGAATCTGTAGAAAAACCGCTTATGTATTATGAAAATAATCTATTTGGAATGATTACTTTGCTTGAAGTGATGAAGGAATTTGATGTAAAAAATATTGTGTTCAGCTCATCTGCCACCGTTTATGGAATTTCTGATAAAGTGCCTTTTGTGGAAACTGATCCGATGGGAGAAGCTACAAATCCTTATGGACGTACAAAAGTAATAATTGAACATATTTTAATGGACTTGGCAAAATCCGACAAGACTTGGAACATCATCGCACTTAGATACTTTAACCCTTTAGGTGCCCATGAAAGTGGGAGAATCGGAGAAGATCCAAATGGAATTCCAAACAATCTTTCGCCTTACATAACTCAAGTTGCAGTAGGAAAATTGGAAAAGCTGCACGTTTTTGGAAATGATTACGACACTCCTGACGGAACTTGCATAAGAGATTTTGTTCATATAAACGATTTAGCAGCGGGACATTCAGCTGCAATAAATTATTTATTCAATGAAAGGGTAGGATTTGAAGCAATAAATCTGGGAAGTGAAAAAGGTTACAGCGTTCTTGAAATTTTACATAATTTTGAAAAGGCTGCTGGAAAAACAATCCCTTATGTAATTGACGGACGAAGAGCAGGAGATATTGCCGTTTGTTATGCCGATGCCTCAAAAGCCAAAAAATTATTAAACTGGGAAGCCAAATACACTATTGAGGATATGTGCCGAGATTCGTGGAACTGGCAGAAAAAAAATCCAAATGGATTTGAAGACTAACAGCAATCTTTCTTCTTACTTTCCGGAGGTACTATGAAAAAGATTTTTTTATTAATTTTTACAATCATACTTATTTTAAACTGTAATAACGGTTATAACTCAAAAGAAACACGATCTGATAAAATGACTGAAAAAGAAAAAGAAGAATTTGAAAAAATTCAGAATATGTCGCCAGATGAAGTAAAAACTTTAGGTTTATTAAAAGCTATTAATAATCCATTCGAGAATATATTCTTCGAATATGAGCAGAGATACGATATGTATTTCAGGATAAAAAGAGGCGAAAAAGAAGAATTTTTTATCCCTTCTGAAAAAAATATACGGGAACTTGTGGAAAAATATCCAGTAACTCCAATAGAAAAAGAATATTTTGAAAAAAAAGAAACTCTAAAAGAAGCTATTCAAAAAAACAGTGTTTTTAAAGATTTTTCAGCACCAGTTAATGAATATTTTGAATATGCCGAAAAGAAAATTTCAAAAATGAAAGAAATTGAGAATTATTATAAAAGCGATGAATACAAGAAGGATAATTTTCAAAAAGGTAAAATTTTAGACAGGGGATACGAAGAAATCCGTATGTCATACAGTTCTTATAACAATAATATTAAATCAAAATTTCAAAATTTAGATTCCCTGGCAGCAAAATATTCACTAAATGATTTAAAAAATAGCGGACAAACTGCTGCATACAACATTTATCGGATTAAATTTATTATTTCCCTAATAGATGAAAAATTTTATAATATTGATTTGGAAGATGAAAAAAATAATAATTTTATAAATCAGCTGGAAATATTAGGAAAAGACTTTAAATTAGCAGTATCTCAAGCTGAAAAAATAAAAGATTCAGAAATTGAGAAAGAAAAAATGGATATTGAAAAATATAAAACTTTTGTAAAAGAAGCTAAAAAATCTGTAAAAAATTTCTATAAAGGACTTAAAAAATTAAAAAAGAAGAATTCAAATTCAGATGATGAACTTGTTATCTTTGAAAATTCAAAATATAACAACTTGCAATTTTATAAAGACAACGAAAAAAATGAGAAAATGAAAATCTTTTACCGAAAATAAATAAAAAAATATAATATTATACAAGGAGGATTTTTTATGAAAAAATTATTTTTGATGTTTATGCTATTAACACCATTGGCAATGGCAGATGAAAGAGCAGAAATTTTTGTAAGTCCTAGTTATGGTAGTTATAGAGGACAGAAGAAAAATAATATTAATCAGGAAGTAAAAAATGTAATAGGAAGTGGAGTTAAAATTTCATTTGAAAGAAGACAGCCATTTGTTGATGATTCTGGAATAGGAATTGGAACAGGGATAGTGTATAATACTTTAAAAGTCAAAGGAAATGGTATAAATAGTGGTTCAGGAAATTTAGTTTCAGTTCCACTTTATATAACAATGGGATCAGGATTGGACAATGGAATTTATACTAAAATTTCATTCGGTTTATCATTTTCAAGCGGAAACGTGAAATGGACTGATAAAAATGGTGGCCGTGGAGAAATAAAAGCCGCTCCAGTAAGTGGATATGGTGCTATTGGTATGGGAGTTCAAAAAAACAGATTTTCAGCTGGAATAAGCCTTGCTACAACACCAAGACTTAAAAGAAGCTATTCTAGTCCTACTAAAACATACAGAGATAAATTTTCAGACGGTTTAATCTCACTGGAATTTGGATATGCTCCTAAATATGAATAATAATAAATTATGAAAGGAAAAAAATAAAAATGAATAACTTTGAAGAAAAATTAAGTAAATATGCAGAAGTAATTGTAAAAATTGGGGCAAATGTACAGAAAGGGCAGAAAGTTTGGGTAAACTGTACAACCGATGCTTTGCCGCTAGTCTATAAAGTTACAGAATTAGCTTATCAAGTGGGGGCAAGTGATGTTCACATAAAATTGACTGATGACAAATTATCAAGACTTCACGCTGAATATCAGTCAAAAGAAGTTTATTCACACATCCCGCAATGGGCAATTGATGAAAGAAATGACTACCTCGACAACAATGTCGTATTTATACACATTTTAAGCAGTTCTCCAAACTTATTTGCAGGAATTGACGCTGAAAAGCTGGGAGCATTGACAAAAAATGCAGGGGAAGCTTACAAGCACTATAGAACATGCATTATGACAGATGTAAATTCCTGGACAATTGCAAGCTATCCTTCGGCAGACTGGGCAAAACTTGTATTCCCAGATGAAACAGATGCTGACATTGCACAGGAAAAGCTGCTTGATGCAATATTAAAGACTGTAAGAGTCGATAAAGCCGATCCTGTAAAAGCTTGGGAAGAACATAGAAAGAACTTGACTGAAAAAGCTGATTTTTTGAACAATAAAAAATTCATAGCACTTCACTATACTTCAAAGGGTACTGACTTGACAGTAGGACTTCCTAAAAATCATATTTGGGTGGCAGCTGGAAGTAAAAATGCAAAAGGGGCAGATTTCTTGCCAAATATGCCTACAGAGGAAGTATTCACAGCTGGGGATAGAGAGCGTATAGATGGTTATGTTTCAAATAAAAAACCACTTTCTTATCAGGGAAATATTATTGACAACTTTAAACTGACTTTTGAGGACGGAAAAGTTGTGGATTTTGAAGCGGAGCAAGGATATGAGATTTTGAAGCAGCTGCTTGATACTGATGAAGGTTCAAGAAGAATAGGAGAAGTTGCTCTTGTGCCGAATGATTCGCCTATTTCTAACTCAGGACTTCTTTACTATCAAACATTATTTGACGAAAATGCCTCAAACCATCTGGCATTGGGTGCCGCTTACCCAACTAACGTAAAAAACGGTACCAAAATGACTGAAGAAGAATTGGAAAAAGCTCATATTAACCAGTCAATTTCACACGTTGACTTTATGATTGGTGACGCAGAAATGGATATTGACGGGATTCTGGAGGATGGGACAAGAGTTCCCGTATTTAGAAAGGGCAATTGGGCTTTTTAAAATAATTAAAAATTTATAAAATTGACTGTCTTGAATTAAGGCAGTTTTTTTTATAAAAAAATAAATATAAACAGAAGAAAAACAGCAAACCCTTTTGATTTACTGTTCAATAAATTTCTGTGATATCCTTTTTCTTGTTAATCTATTTGAAAATTTTTATTTATGAATTATCCAATAATCTTTATACGAGTATCCATCATGCGTTCCTACCAAAAGATTATCCGATTTTGTAAATCTATTAAATATAACACCATTTTCAAGGCTTTCTACTGTCAAAATTTCTACTTATCTTCAAATCTGCCATAAAAATTGATAAGACAGAAAAAAAATAATAAACACTGGCCACATCAACTTTAATCTGTAAAAATTACAATTTCAAATAATTTATAATAAGCATAAAAATGATAATCACAAAAAAGAAAAACAACACTTTTTTAGTAATTTTTATAAATATTTTCAATAAAAATAGAAATATGATTAAACCAATTATTACTTTCAGTTCCATTTTCAACTCCCCCTTTTAAAAATTTTTTTTATTTCTTTATAACATCTATCACTTCCGGCATTGATTTTAGGTTGTTTGCCAATCTGTCAAAATCTTCCCTGCTTCGGATAGTTATTCTTAAATGTATAAAAATCCGCTTGTTTCCATTTTCTTTAAAGTTATTTGTATTTACAGTTATCAAGTTCATTTTGTATTCATTTAAGATTCGGATAATGTCAAGCAGCAGTCCATTTCTGTCTGAGGCTTTTACTGTGAAATTAAATTCGTATGAACTGTTAGCTGAAATTGCAGATTCATCCCAATACACATCAACTTCCCTTTCCGGCTCTTTTTCCATAAGGGAAATGAAGTTATCACAGTCGGCACGGTGAATTGCGATTCCACGTCCACGTGTCACATAGCCACGTATTTCATCGCCGGGAAGCGGACTGCAACATTTTGCAAAACGGTACATTGTGTTTTCTGTTCCAGAAATTTTTACACCATCCTGATTCCGTTCCTTTTGACGATTTCCTTTTTCGGTTTCCTCTTCAAGCACCTTTTCTAATGCTTTTTCTTCTTTTTTCTCAAACTTGTTCAAAAAGCCGTCAAGCGACAAATCTCCAGTTCCAAATCTATAAAATAATGTTTTATCATCAGTAATATTGTACTTTTTCATATAAAGGAAAACACGCTCATCTTCCATCATATCCTTCAATTTAAGCCCAAGCCGCTCAAATTCTTTTTCTAAAATTTGTTCCCCTTCCTTCGACTTTTCCTCAAATTCCTTGTCCTTAAACCATTTTCTTATCTTCACACGGGAACTATGGTTATTTACCATTTCAATCCAGTCTTTTCCAGGCCCTTTCATATTCTTGGAAGTTATCACTTCAACTTTATCCCCTGTTTTTAACACTTGATTAAGCTGAGTAATCCGTCCATTGACTTTTGCCCCAATCGTTCTGTACCCAATTTGAGTGTGTACCTGAAATGCAAAGTCAAGTGCAGTAGAGTTTCGTGGCATTTCTACAATGTCATCCTTTGGCGTAAATACGAATATCGTTTGTTTTAATACATCCCCTGTAACTTCCTGCACGAATTCCATCTGTTTTTCATTATCTTTCTTATTTTGAACAGAATCCTTCAATTTTTTTACGTCTGCATAAAATTTTTCATTTTTGGATTTTGATTTCTTTTCTTTGTATTTCCAGTGTGCCGCAACCCCTTCTTCTGCTATTTCGTGCATTTTCTGCGTTCTAATCTGAATTTCCACATGCTGACTATCAGGGCCTTTCACTGTTGTATGAATTGATTGATAGCCATTTGGCTTCGGCTGTGAAATATAATCCTTGAATCTGTTAAAGACAGGCACGAATAAATCGTGAATTATCCCCAGCACATTATAACATTCATTTTTTTTCTCAACAATAATCCTTATCGCAATCAAATCGTACAAATCTACAAATCTTTTTTCTTTTTCAATCATTTTCCGATAAATGCTGTACAGATGTTTTGGACGCCCCGTAACTTCGCCTTTTATATCATTTTTTTCAAGTTCCACCTTTATTTTTTCAATGACTTTTGCTGTATATTCCTCACGCTCACGTCTTTTTGAATTTATAAGCTCTTTGATCTCATAATAATCTTTTGGATATAAAAATCTAAAACTTATATCTTCCAGCTCCCATTTTATCCTAGCCATCCCTATCCTGTGAGCAATCGGTGCATAAATTTCAATTGTTTCCTTTGATTTTTCCTGCTGCTTCTCAGGTTTCATATATTTTAATGTCCGCATATTGTGAAGCCTGTCCGCCAGCTTTATAATTACAACCCGAATATCCTCCGACATTGCCACTACCATTTTTCTTATATTTTCCAGCTTTTTACTGTCCGTTCTCGGCAAATTCCTAAGTTTCGTAACCCCATCCACAAGTTTTTTCGCATCTTCCCCAAAAGTGTACTCTATATCCGCCAAAGTTATAAGTGTATCCTCAACCACATCATGCAAAAGTCCAGCCACAATCGTATCTGTGTCCATTTTCATATCAGCCAGTATTTCCGCCACTTCCACAGGGTGCAAAATATAATCTTCCCCACTTTTCCTCTTCTGTCCCACATGCGACTCATAGGCAAGCATAAAAGCGTGTCCAATTTTATCCATATCCACATCCAGCCTATTTTCCCTAATCCTATCCGCAAGCTGTTTAAACAGTTCATCATAACTCTTATTAACAATTACAGGCACTCTCATATCTTCAATTTCATCATCCGTCATCTTCCAATCATTTTTTAGCACTTTTTTCTCATCCATTTCGCATCTCATCCTCTCAGCATCAAATAAAATCCTCTCTATCCTACTTATTTTATCCGATTACTTTTTCTTAAAATTATTTTACTATACATTTTGAGAAAAATCCATTATAAAGTGTGAATATTATTAATTTTTTTTGTTTTGAAAATCTAAATTGTTAAAAAAATTTCTATTTATTTTAATTTTACGATTTTTCCCTTGTCTAAATATAGCAGATTTGTTGTTTTTTTCTTTGTCGTGTAGTATAATAATACTGGTATGTATATTTAGGTATAAAATTATTTGTAAGTGAGGGGATAGGATATGATAGATATAAATAAAATCAAAAAAAATGTAAAAAATTATTTGGATGAAAAAAGATACAATCATGTGGAAAGAGTTGCAAAATGTGCTGTGGAACTTGCAAAAACTTACAATGTAGATGTGGAAAAAGTGGAGGCTTCAGCTTGGCTTCATGATGTGGCAAAATTTTTTGACTTGTCAGTTATGATTGACTTGACAAAGGGAAAATATCCTGAAGTTGAGGATAAGATGTCAAAGTCTACGGCTGTACTGCATGGATTTGCAGGAGCTGAGTTTGTACGGCAAAATTATGAATTGTTTGGAATTGATGATGAGGAAATTTTGGATGGGATAAAATATCATACAATCGGAAAAGCAAATATGAATACACTTGCCAAAATTATTTATTTATCGGATGCAATTGAGGAAGGAAGAAGCTGGGAAGGCGTGGAAACAGCTAGAGAACTTGCAAAAACTGATCTGGATAAGGCAATAAAATTTGAAATTGAGGAGAAATTAAAATATTTGCTTTCAAAAGATTCAATTATTCATCCAAATATTATAAAATTTAGAAATTCAATAATAGCTAATCAGCTCTAAAATTTTTAAAAAAATCAGATTTAGTCTAAAAAATAAAAATTGCTTTGAAATATATCTGAAAATTTATTATTTTGACAATTTTTAGCCATATTCTACTAGAATTTTATAATTTAGATTATTTTGATACATTGAACAAGACAGAGGAAAAATATGGGAAATAAAAAAAAGAAAGAAAAACATAAAAATAAAAATATTGAAAATAACGATAAAAATTTTCATAAGGAAAAAAAATTTAACGGAAAAAATTTTAATAACAAAAAAGAAAATCAGAAAACTCATAAAATGGAACTTAGGGAAGAGCGTGAATTAAAATATTTGCGACAAGTGCTGGCAGAATATGAGTTTACTTTTCAGGAAATATTGCAGTTGCTGGAATGGAGCCAGAAAAAGCGGAAAATGTATAAGCAGCTCTTGAATGCATGGGAAGAAAGTGGCGATATTTATTTGAAAAGGAATGGAAGATATACCTTGCCTGAGAAGGAGGGGTTTGTAAAAGGGGAAATTTCCATTGCTAGCGGTAACTTTGGATTTCTTGATGTTAATGGAGAAGCCAGCGTCTTTATCTCTGGATCTTACCTAAATACGGCTATGAATGGCGATACTGTTTTAGTGCGTATTTTGAAGGAAAGTTCTGATGGAAAGAAGCGTGAAGGTGAAGTTTGCAAGGTTGTAAAAAGAAATCGCAATGTCATTGTTGGAGTTTTTGAACATAGTTTAAGTTTTGGCTTTGTACGTCCAAGAAATTCACCAAAGGATATTTACATTCCGAAAAAATTGATAAAAGGCGCAAAAACTGGAGATTTAGTGGCTGTAAAGGTGGATTTCTGGGGAGATGAGGAAAGAAAGCCTGAAGGAGAGATTGTAAGTGTACTGGGGAGTCCAAAAGATACGGAAGCATTAATTTCATCGTTGCTTTTAAATGAAGGGATTGAGGAGAAATTTCCAAATGAAGTCTTGCAGGAACTGGATAAAATTGATGAGGATTTTTCGGAAGAATTAAAGAATCGGAAAGATTTGCGGCATCTTGATATTATTACAATTGATGGCTCTGATGCGAAAGATTTGGATGATGCAGTTTATGTGGAAAAAACAGAAGAGGGGTATAAACTTTTTGTAAGCATTGCTGATGTTTCTTACTATGTACAGGAAAATACCGAGCTTGATACAGAAGCATTGAAGCGTGGAAACTCAATTTATCTTGTAGACAGGGTAATTCCTATGTTGCCACGAAAGTTGTCAAATAATCTATGTTCGCTTAATCCAAATGAGGATAAACTGACTTTTACTGTAGAAATGGATTTAGATAAAAAAGGTAAAGTTGTAAGAAATGATTTTTACAAATCGGTTATAAAATCGAAATACAGAATGACTTATGAAAATGTAAATACAATTTTGGAAAAAAATGAAGAATCTGAAGAATATCGAAATCTATATGATAAATATAGAAAAATTGATGAAATGCTTAAAAATATGCTAGAATTATCTAAAATCATCAGAAACAACAAAAAGAGACGTGGGAGCATTGATTTTGAATTACCTGAGATAAAAGTAGCCTTAGACGAAAATAAAGCCGTAAAAGACATCGTATTGCGTTCTAGAGGAGAAGCTGAAAGAATCATCGAAGACTTTATGGTTATCGCAAATGAAACTGTAGCTGAAAAATTATTCTGGGAAGAAATTCCAGCAATTTATAGAGTCCATGAAGATCCTGATAAGGCAAAGGTTCAGGCATTGAATGAAACTTTGATAAAATTTGGATATTCTCTAAAAGGGCTGGAGGAAATTCATCCCGGAAAATTCCAGAATATTATAGAAAGAACGACAGGACTACCGGAAGGCTATTTAATTCACAAATTAATTTTAAGGGCAATGCAACGTGCAAGATATGCCAACAAAAATCTAGGGCATTTTGGGCTGGCTTCCAAATATTATTTGCACTTTACATCACCAATCCGTCGTTATTCTGACTTAATTGTCCACAGAATGCTTGGACGTTCGATTGAAAAATTTATGAGTGAAAAGGAAAAAGCAAAATATGGAGCTAATTTTGAAGCAATTGCCTCCAGTATTTCGAGAACTGAAAGAGTGGCGGATAAACTGGAAGAAGACAGCATAAAAATCAAATTGATTGAATATATGCAGGATAAAATCGGACAGGTTTATATTGCCAGACTTAGTGGAATGAATAAAAATAAAATATTTATGGAACTGGAAAATCACGTGGAAGTGGTTTACAATGTTACAACAGCACGTGACAACTTTATTTATGATGAGGAAAACTTTAAAATCGTGGATAAAAGAAATAACGAGTCGTACACCATGGGAAGTACAATGAAAGTAAGCATTGTAAGTGCAAGTTATGCCAAAATGGAAATTGAGGTTATACCTTATGTGGAAGAGAAAATAAAAATTGAAGAAATGGAAGAAGAATAAAAAGAAAACATTGGAAGGAGGGAAAATGCCAGTATTAGCTAGAAACAAAAAGGCTTTCCATGATTACTTCATAGAAGATAAGCTGGAAGCAGGGATTGAACTTGTGGGAACGGAAGTGAAATCGGTGAAGGCTGGAAAAGTCAGCATAAAGGAAAGTTTTATAAGAATTATACGAGATGAAATTTTTGTGATGAATATGCATATTACGCCTTATGAATTTGGGAATATTAATAATGTTGCAGAATCTCGTGTAAGAAAATTGCTTTTGAATAGACGTGAAATAAAAAAATGGAGTGAAAAAATCAAAGAACAAGGCTACACTATTGTTCCAATTTCAGTTTATACAAAGCAAAGGCTTGTAAAAATGGAAATAGGGCTTGCAAAAGGTAAAAAAATGCATGATAAGAGGGAATCACTGAAAAGGAAAGATATTGATAGGGACATGAAAAAGATTCAGAAGAATTTTACTAGATAATTTTGGTTAATAAAAATACAATAAAAGAGGGACTATCACAAGATTTGTCTTTCTTTTTTTTATAAGAAAAACTACTTTTTCAGATTGTCCCTAAAATTTTATTTTATCAAAGTTTAACCAAATATCTCATCAATTCCTCAATTGTATTAAAAACTGTCCCATAATCCAGAACAGGACGCTTAATTGCCAAAACTGTAACACCACATTCCTGACAAGCCTCTACCTTCTGTAATTCCCCTCCAGTTTCCCCACTTTCCTTCGTAATCAGATAATCAATTTTCAAATCCTGCAACATCACAACATTCATATTTTTTGAAAATGGCCCCTGCATAGCAATTATGTTTTTAGGCAAATATCCAAGTTCTTCTGCATTTTGTATCGAAGAAGTTGTTGGCAAAATTCTAACAAATAACCTATTTTTCTCACCAACTTCCTTTATCTCAGCCAAAGTATTTGAACCCAGCGTACTTAGTATAGTTTTATTTTCAAATTGTCGTAAAAACTTGATTATTTCCTGCAAATCCTGAAATTTAAATATATTTTTATTTCCATAATCAACCATTTTTCTCTCAAATCTTATATACTTTACTTTTTTCTCCTGAGTAACTCTCTCATTCAAATAACTTACCATTGAAATAACGGTATTACTAATATTCTGTGCATATGGATGGCTTGCATCAATAATCAAATCAATATTTTTTTCCAAAATCATCTCTTCAATTTGCAAAACATTCAATTTTTCTGAAATCACATGCACATTCTTATTTTTAGCCACATTCTCAAGTAACTTCCCCCCATACTCAGTAGCTGTACTAACAATAATATCATTTTCTCCAATTTTTAAAATCTCATTTAAAATATTTCTAGAATCCTTTGTTCCACCAATTATCCAAATTTTCATTTAATTTCCCTCCTTAAGTTTCCAAATATTATAGTTATTTGGAAAAGTCTAAAATTTCTAATAATTACAATACTTTTACAGTTCTAATTTTTACCATTTTTCTCCAGCATTTTTGTCATAAATTTTTAATATCTTATACTATTTCCCGTTTAAATAGTAGAAATCAGAAAATTCATGGAATTAAAGCTTTTTTTACAAGATTATGCTATTATACAATCTATAATGTCCTTTAATTAAATTTTATCGTCAAGTATCCATATAAGGGATTCTTATTTAGATTATGAAAAACTGTTTATTATTAATAAATATTTTTTCATAACCTCATATTTTTTCTTTTTATAAAGCAAGGGAAATCAGTCGCCATTTCCCTTTATTTCGCAATAATAGTTATTTTAGCATATTTAAATAATGTCATATTAAAGAGAATAGCGAAAGTGCTACGCACTATCCCTGGCTCATCTAAGCATTTTTTTGAAATATTCCCAAATTTTATTTGGGAAAGTAGTCGAAACATTTATTATTTGGATAAATCTGGATTACTACGAAAACGAAACTCGCTAACGCTCACTTACGCAAATTAAAGATTGGAACAACTCTATAAAATACATTTGCTATAAAGGTTTTGATGAAAGAAACACATAAATGTATTTAATCGTTTTCATTCCAAAAAAATCAAGACATTCTATATTAAATTATAAAGATTATTATATTTAAATTTTAAGCTTTTATATTTGGAACATATTAAATAAGCAAAACTATTATTAATCATAATATTTATAAACTAAAGTTATAAAAGTCCTTAAGATGGATACTTAAAAATTAGATTTAATTTTTTTAATAAGGCTATCAAATTAATTGTTATAGAATTTTATTTCTATTTTTTAAATAGGGTTTATAACGTTGTATTTAGTTAAGTTTTTATATTATCATTTTTACAATCGTCTATTTCTAATATCACTTGCAATTTATAAATACATACGGTATTTTCCGTTCTCATATGTAAATACTTTATATTCCCCATTTCCAATTAATTTTCTTTCATCCAAATCGTGAGCCTCCTTATTTTCAATATAATTAAAAAATAACTCCAAAACAGTACCATGCGTAACAACTAAAATATTTCCACCATTATTTTCATACACAATTTTATTCAATCCTCGTAAAAATCGCTTTAATCCATCTTTCAGTTCTTCTCCTTTCACATTCCCTGCACAATAATTTTTTACGTCATAAAAATAATTATGAGCCTCCTCTGGATATTTTACAAAAATCTCCTTAAAATTCATCCCTTGCCATTCCCCAAAATAAATCTCATTTAATTCACTCAATTTCTGTAATTTCAATTTTTCATTATCATTTTTTCTTTTCTCAATATTATTACTTTCCAAAATAATTTCAGCTGTCCCAACTGTTCTTCCCAACTTACTTGTATAAACAGCCTCAAATTCAATATCTGCAAGCTCAGTTGCCGTTTTCCTGATTTTAACTTTTCCTTCCTCTGTAAGCGGCGAATTTAATTGCCCTTGAAACTTTTCCTGCACATTCCACTCAGTCTGCCCATGCCTAACAATATACAATTTCAATTTCTCTTTCATTTCTTTTTTTACGACTTAACAATTGCAGTAAACTTTACTCAAATTATTATTCTCTAAAAACATACTACTCCAATTTTTTTAGCCGTACTCTCCTTTCCACACTTTTCTTTAGCCATTTGTAAAAGTCTAATACTATCCCCATTTAAATAATCAATTTATTATAAATTCTTTACAAAAAGGATTAAAACTTAATATATATTTTCAAACAATCAAAATATAATTCCCACTTTTTAAATGGGAATTCCTAATAATCACAATGTTTTTACAGTTCTAATTTCTACCATTTTTCTCCAGTATTTTTACAATAAAATTTTAATATCTTAAATAGCAACACTGCATTTAGTCAGGTTTTTATATTATTACTTTTTCAATCGCCTAACATTTTTCTTAATAATAACTCTATTTTAAAATCAATTCAAAAGTTAAAATCACTTTATTTAAAATTTTAGTTTTAATATTTCAATTTTAAAAAGTTCCAAATATAATTTAAATTATTATTCCAAAAAAATTAACTTAATTTTTAATTTCTGAATATTTTATATCACATCAAATAAACTTTTTCAACTCTTTTCTATTTCTTATTTTCAACTATAATATTATTAAAAATAATCTTAGAGTAATTTATTTTCATTCTTTATAAATATAAACAAAATTTTTTAACAAAAAAAAGAAAAAACCGAGATAAAATCTCGGCAAAATGGTATAATCAAATTATGATAAACAACAATAACCATTTAACTAGTTGTACTACATTTTTTCCAAATTATCAATTGTTTTTGCCTATGGATATTGGAGTTAATATCTCCGAATCATCGCCTGTTAGAGTAATTAGCAAATTATTGGAGGGATTAGACTATGGATACTTAACGCAAGCATACTCTAAAAATAAAGGCCGTAAGCGTAAAATTGAAGCCTATAAAATGTTTTTTATCATCGCATATGCTATGTTTGACGGTGTTAATACTACCAGAGCTATAGAAAAAAATTGTAGGGAAAATATTAATTACATGTGGATCTTAAGAGGATGTCCTGCCCCTGATCATAACACAGCTATCAGATTTATCTCTAACTATAAAATCGAAGTTGAAGATTTGTTCTAAATAGATTAACTGAATTAAGAGATTACAAAACTGTAACTTCCTACATAGCAAAAGAAAATGAATATGATATGCATATTAAAATTTATGGTAATAAAAACAGTTACTCTAAAACAGATAAGGATGCAACGTTTATGAGAATGAAGGAGGACTACATGAAAAATGGGCAGGCTGAAACCTGCATACAATTTACAGATAGGCGTGAATTCTGAATATATTAGACCTGTTCGATAACCTATAGTTCAAAATTATAAATTGCACAAATTAACGAAAATCTCAGGGCAAATTTTCTCCTCTTGTTTCTATAACGTGTAGACACTATCCTAAATTTCTTGATATGCCTGTTCACATGCTCTATGTAAATTCTACGTCTTGAAATAATTGAATTGTATTTCTTGTCCTCCTTAGTTAATTTATGCTTTTTTGTCGATTTTTTAGGTACCAAGCTGTTGCCGTGTATCTTATCCATGCCTATGTATCCCTTGTCGGCAATTAAAAGGACATCTCTTGAAAAATACACAC
>NZ_KI519445.1:0-61435 GCF_000482505.1 Leptotrichia trevisanii DSM 22070 | reverse complement strand
AAGACTAACCAGTATCTACTGCCCTGTATTTAAGGAACATCTTGCCAGAAAACGTTCTCAAGGTAAACATTTTAATGTTGCCATATCTCACGTTGTTAAAAAATTAGTCAGAGTTATTTACCATTTACAAACTAAAAACGAACTTTTTAAAAATATCATTAATTAATCATTTGAATAATTTAAATTATTAAATTATCTATTTTGTTATGCAAAAATTTACATAAATTCTTCAAAAAAAATTTTTTGTTTTTTTTTGAAAAAAAAACTTGACATTATATAGTTAGTCTTTTTTATTATCTTGTGTTAGATATTTTGGCTTCAAACATTGAATAAATATAAGAATTCGATAAATTCTCCCTATTCATACAAATTTTTTTCTTTATCTCCTTCATAACATTGTACACACCTATTTGACTCTCATCTTTAACATTTTCATTTATGGTTTTTTCATTTATAACCTCTTTTTTTATTTCTTTCCAAAAATTTGGATACAATAATTCTATAATATCAAAAATAATAGATATGTCTTCATAAACTTCATTTTTTATTTTATAATTCCTTATTCTTTTAATAAGCCTTTCTATATTTCTTAAATTTTTATTTTTTTCTTCTACCCTTATTTGATCAGTATTTTCTTCATCTACTTTCTTTACTTCATTATTTAAAAACTCTTCAAACTCTATTATTTTACTAATAGTTTCTTTTTTCAATTTATTCTCTTTTCCAAAAAAAGAAATTTTATCAAGAACGCTTGGATTTTTTAAATAAAACACTTTCTCAAAATATTTTTCAAGATAGTCACTATCCTTTAACTCTAATATTCCTTTTAATTTTTCATGTGAAGAAATAGTTATAATAGTAATTTCATTATTTAATTCCAAATTTAATTCACCTACAAACCCCAGAAACTCACGTACTATTTTTTTCTCATCTATTCTATCTACATCATCTAAAATTAGAATTATTTTTTTATTTATCATTCTTAATTCTTCTGAGAGGTTTGAAATCATATTTGTATAATCTATTTCTTGAAAATTAAATATTATACCTTTAAATTCCACATTAAAATATTTTGACAATTCTATCACAGAAGTTGAAAATATTTTATTTTTTAAAAATACTCTTCTTATTTCTGATAGAATTTTTTTTCTAAATTCAACCTTTGTATTAAAATACGGAGTTTTTATATATATAAACTCATATTCTGAATTATATTTACTCATAAACTTTCTTATAAAAAATGTTTTACCATTTCCCCATTCGTCACTTACTAAAATAGATTTTCGTTCATTTCTTATTTCTTTATTTAATTGTTTTAAATATTCTTCTCTACCTCTTATAAGTTTATTCCTTTTTTCTATAATAGTAATTTTATTACTATTAGGAACTATATTTAAAAGGACTTTTTGAGGTATTTTACCGAAAAAATTATCTATTATAAGTTCTCTACCTTTTTTTAATTTATTTTTTATTTCTTTACTTAAAACTCCCAACTCTAAATCCTTTGATAAAAATAAATACTCATACTCCTCCATTTCAATTACCCCATACAAATATTTTTTCCGTTCTTTATTGTCAATCATTCTTTTTATAATTATTTTATCTTTTCGATTGATATTATTTTCTAATTTATCATTTTTACCTAATCTTTGATATTCTAATTCACTATTTTTATATAAATTGGACCTTTCTGTTTGGACATAAAGATATAAAAAGGCAATAGATGCTAACCCATGTATAAAAATTTCTATATATTTAAATATATTTTCATTCTCATTTTTACATTTTCCAAAATTATAGTTTGGAAACTTAATCAAGTAGAGATTTAAAAAAATATTTACAAAACTTACTACTACTATGGGAATTAAAAATAATTTTCCTATCCCTTTTATATGTTTCATTTTACATATTTCAGATACAATCATATAGATATACATTGAATAAAATAATATTAATATACTATAATAAATTTTACAATGATACTCTTTTAATATTCCAATAACAAATTGGAAAAATATTACACTTATTAAAAATAAAATTACTTTTTCTATTTTTATATTTTTAGTTCTAAATCCTTCTAATTGAAATAAAGTTGGAGATAAAAATACAAAAAGGTACACTATATTTTCAGCTTGTTTCCTAATATGCACTCCTGAGTGAAAATTTAGAGCTGTTAAAACAAAAAAATTTACCATTAACCAATATATTATTTTTTTTAAATTATTATTATCATCAAATGATAATTTTTTATTTTTTCCCATTTTTCCTCCACTTATCAATATATTTAGTAATGATATCTAACTATTTTGAATAGTTAAATCTTTGAAAATTTTTATTTTCCTTTCTTCAATCGTATAATTTCTATTTCATCTTTTTCAATTTCTTCTTTCTTTTTCGCTGTTTCAACTTCTAATTTTTTTAATTTTTTCTTTCTTGCCAGTTCTTCATCTTCCAAACTTCTTCTTTTTACAATAACATTATTTTGTAATTTATCATCTGGATTTACAATAATTTCCTGACCTTTATCTATTCCTATACCGTAAATCTCAACTTTTTCACCATTATTTATACCTGTGTAAACTTCTTTTTCTGTAACTTTATTATCTTTATCTATAAAATAAATATAGGTTTTTATAATATTATTAATTTTCCTCTTTACAACAGCTTTTAATGGAACAGTTAAAATATTTTCTTTCTTTTGATAAAAGATTCGGATATTAAGAGGCTCATTTAAAATAATATCTTTAAAGGAATTTGTCAATAATTCCAAAGTTTTAAGATTTTCAACATTTGTATCATTAATTTTATATAATACAGCTGAAAAAGTTTTAAAATTATCTGAATTATCCGCCTTTTTTTCTTTATCATTTTGTGTTAAATTTAAGGATTTTACTTGAGCAGAATTTCCAATATTTACATATTCAAGTTTTTTTGTTTCAATTGGCTCTGTTACAATTTTTAAGTTATCGTCCCTAACTAATATTAAAACAGGAGTAGAAATATTTGTTGTTCCACCTTTTACTACATTAATTTTTACAATATATCCATCTGCTGGACTAAAAATAACTCTTTGAACAAGTTTACTATCTTCAAACATTTTTTTCACATCAGTTTCCAAACTTGCTATTTCTCCAGATAATTTTTGTATTTGATCCATTACTTGCATTCCTTATTTATATTGTTCACGCAAATATCTCAATTGAGATTTTTTTACAGCAAGTTCAGCATTACGGATATTTAATTGATTGATAAGGTCTTGATTTTGATAATCACTAAACCTTATAATAACATCTCCTTTTTTTACTTTATCTCCTTGTTTGAAATAAATATTATCAACACCCATATCAATATCAAGTCCGATATTAATTAAATCTTTAGCTTGTACAGTACCTTTAGTATCTACAAAAAGTTCTATATTTTCTCTTTTTATAGCCTCAACAATGTATTTTTCATTTATTCTAGGAGTACAAAATTTTATCATTATTAAAGATAGAAAAACAAAACAAAGAGGCAAAAACCATATTAATTCATTTCTTTTTCTCATAATTCAATTATTCCTTTCGCTTTTTAGAATCAATGAATTTTTAATGATTTCCGTCAAAATATGAAACTTCATTCAAGTCATCAGAACAGCCTGAAGTCATGAACGCTCCCGTGCGAAAACGAGACGTTGAGTATACTTAAATCCTTTTCGTCTGCCACTATCTGAGCCTTTATAGTATGTTTTTTCCTTTTTCCTGAATAATATTTCCGCTGTTTTTTTTAGGACGCTCAATTTCACATTCCGTAGCATCAACCAGCACGACTTCTATCTCAGTGTCCCTGACAAGTTCCCTTTTTTTGGGCAAAGAAAACTCCTCGCTTTTTATCAAGATGTTTTCAACCCATTTAACGCACTCACAGATGGTACTTTTTGCAACACCATATTCAAAGGCAATATTTTCCATAGTTCTATAGTCACGATAGTATGAAAGTATAATTACAAGCCTGTCAAGAACAGACAGTTTTGGCGGATGTCCGCCTCTTAAATGTTCAATTCTGTATGCTTCATTCAAAAGTTTCAGCATTTTGTCAAAGGTATTTTTTTTAATGCCAAAAATTTTCTGATAGTTTTCTTCTTTAAGTTTTTTTATTTTTTCAACATTATTTATCATTTTCATCACCAGTATTATTATACCCTGATATTGGTCTTTATACAAGGTTGTCGAACAGGTCTATTATAAATTTCCGAGATTTTAATTTTTCAGTAAAAGACAATTTGTTTGAGCTTTTCTATTTCATTTAAATTAATAATAACTTTATGAGATTAAAATAACTTTTGTTAAAAGCGAGTTTTGTCTTTTGCTGTAAAATTGAAATTCGAGAGCGGGGATGCAAGGGCATGGCGTTTGATGCCCTTGCGTTAAAAAAACTGCTATTAAATAAAATAAGAAAAAACATTTATTAACCAAAAAGGTCTAGAAATATAAAATAAAAAAATTGTAATTGGCTTTCTCTTTTTTTGTAAAATTTAAAAATTAATGTAATTGATCGAAACCTTCTCCAAAAACTTTTGTCGTGTCAGTTACTGTTACAAAGGAAGTTGGATCATGGGTTTTTAGGAATTTTCTTAACTGAATAAACTGCCTTCTTTCGATAATCGTGAGTAAAATGTCCTTTTCAGCACCAGAATAACCTCCAACTCCTTTAAGTACGGTGCATCCTCTGTCAAAATCCTTTAAAATGTAGTTTAGCACGATGTCCTTGTTTGATGTGATAATCATAATCTGCTTACGTGAATTAAATCCTTCAATAAACTTGTCAATGATAAATCCAGTTACATAGACACTTAAAAGTCCCACAAGCCCCAGTTCGACTCCAAAGGCGAAAATTGCCAGAAGAGTAACAATTGCATCTACAATGAAACTTGACATTCCGTAGCTGATGTGGCAATATTTTGTAAGGATTCTCGCAATGATTGAAGTGCCGCCAGTCGAGGCTTCGTACAAATAAATAATCGTTACTCCCAAAGCACACAATGCACTTCCAAAAATTGTGGCTAAAATTAAGTCGTGAGTAAGGGCATAATTGGGATAAAATTTTTCAAAAAATGAAAGAAAGATTGATAAAAGCACCGTAGCATAAATGCTTTTTAAGCCAAATTGCCCGCTGATTACGATAAATGCAAGTGCAAACAGGATAAAATTGCTAACTGCGACAAATAACCCTGTTGAAATGTGAAAAATGCTGTTTACAACAAGTGCCAGCCCTGTTACTCCTCCACTTGCTATTTTATTCTGGAAAAAGAAAAAATGTAATCCAAATGCCAGAATAAAAGTTCCCAGTCCAATTAAAAAATAGTCCTTAATCAATGTGAAAATTGTTTTTTTTCTCATAAAAATGTCCTTTATAAAAAATTTACGTTAATTTAGGATAACGTATGATCCCTTTTGTATAGAATTATACATGATATTACTTTTTTTTTCCTTTAATTATTGGATGGATTTTGAAAATATTTTTGGCTTTGGAATACGATGTGTTATTTTTGGTTATTAAATACTGGATTTGGAGGTTCTGAAAAAATAAAATCATAGAATTTAAAGATTAAATTTTACTAAAAAATATGAGAAAAATTTTTTATTAAATAATTGAAATTAAAATTAAAGTGTGATATACTAATACCGAAATTTTAGAAGAGATTTATAAAATTTCAAAAGTGTAATTGTTATAGCCAAATTGTTTTAAAAAATGAATAAAGTTTGGGCTATTACTCAAACAGGATTTATGTGTTTCATTTTTAGGAGTTTGAGCATATAATAAAATAAATTGAAGAAAAGAGAGTGGATGTTATGAAATCAACAAAAAGAATGGTTTTAACAACTTTAGTTGGAGTTTTGGCTCTTAGTTCTATTGGTTTTTCAGCAGCGAGAGCAAAATCTTCAAAAAAAGCATCAAATTTGACAAGAAAATTCAGCTGTAGCAGCAGAAATGTAACAGTACAGAATCTTTCAACAGACAGAGTAAAAGTGACAGATGAAAATGGAAAAGTTTACAATCTGAAATTAACAAAATCTGGTAGTGGAGAAGAGTACACAGGTGGAGGAGTTTCAATTCACATAAAGGGAAATGATGCAGTATTCACAAAGAGTGGAAGTGATGAAAGCTGCTATATGACAGGAAATGGTAACTCAAGCAGCAGCAACCAAAGTTCCAGTAATCATTTGCTAAGAAAATACAGCTGTGATGGAAATCAAGATGTAACAGTTGAAAATCTTTCAACAGATAAAGTAAAACTGGCTGACGGTTATGGTGGAATCTACACTTTAAATTCAGCGACTTCCGGTAGTGGAGAAAAATATTCAAATGGAAATATTTCAATCCACATGAAAGGTAATGACGCTATCTATACAGAAAATGGAAAAGATAAAAGTTGTAGCCTTCAAAACTCAGGGCATGGTTCAATTAACGAATAAAACCTGAAAAATTAAAATTAACAATTAAAAAAAACTAATTTAAAAAGCTGTTTATATAATTTTATGAATTATATCAAATGGCTTTTTTCTATATTTTTTTAAAAGAAAAGTTGAAAAAAAGCCTATTATATAGTAAAATCTTTATTATAGGAGGAAAGATGAAAGTTGCTGAATTTATTAGTGCGGGGACAATGGAAAAAATGCGTCTGGAAATCAGTGAATCTGGTGGAAATGAAGTGTTTTTTCGGGGGATTCCTGATGGGGAAGGGATTGTTGCAGATGTAGAAGTGATAGCACGGGGAAATTCTGGCTCTGTTGCCGCATTATTAAATATGATGAGAAAAAATGAGGTTATAATACATAATCATCCGTCTGGAGTGCTGATTCCATCAGATGAGGATGTGAATATTTCCAGCATGTATGGGGAAGTTGGAGGAGCTTCGTACATTGTGAATAATGCTGTGGATGATATTTATGTGATTGTGCCGCTAAAGGAATTTATAAAAATAGATATAGATGAATATTTTGGGGAGAATGGGGTTATTCATAGGAATTTTGGCAAGTTTGAGGTACGGAAAGAACAGTATGAGATGGCAAAATTCATTGAAAATAGCATGAATGAGAATAAGAAGCTGATAGTTGAGGCTGGGACTGGGACTGGAAAGACGATTGCTTATTTACTGCCTACGTTACTTTATGCCATTGAAAATAATCTGAAAGTGATAGTTTCCACAAATACAATTAACTTGCAGGAACAGCTTATTAATAAGGATATTCCACTTTTAAGGAAAATTATTGATGAGGATTTTAATTATCAGATTGTAAAGGGGCGAGGGAATTATCTTTGCAAGAGAAAACTTTATAATATCGATGTTACGGAGAAGGAAACAGACACGGAAGAGGAAAAAACTGAAAAAAACATTATAAGAAATCTTATTGACTGGGATAAAAATGTTACGAGAACAGGTGACAGGAATGAGCTGAAATATGAGATTTCAAACAGTATGTGGGAAAAAGTAAACAGTGAAGCTGATATGTGCAAAGGTGTGAAATGTCCGTATTATTCAAAATGCCACTTTTTTAACGCAAGAAAAAATGTTGCAGATGCTACACTTCTTATTGTAAACCATCATATGTTTTTTGCCGATTTAGCAATTAGGAATCAAACAGGATTTTATACAAATTATTCGATTTTGCCGAATTATGATATTGTCGTTTTTGATGAGGCTCACAATATCGAAGATACAGCTCGAAATTATTTTACTTTTGAAACGTCAAAAATATCGTTTGGACGGCTTATGGGGCATATTTATAATAAACGTGTGGTAAATTCCAGCAATGGTGGGGCTATTGTAAGGGTGATGACTTATCTGAATGAAAGTCTTTCAAGTGAAGAATATGAGAAAGTCGATGAATTAAAGGAAGATGTTATTGCAGAATTGAACACGTTTTATGACAAGGGAATAGATATTTTTGATAAATTAATTTATCTTTTTTCGGAAAATAATGACAACAGGGAAATCAAGATAAAGATTGATAAGCAGAAAATGCGAAGTAATAAGGCTTTTCGTGAAGTTATGGAAATTAATAGTCAGTTTAAGGAAAGTTATGGAAATCTAGTTATAAAAATTAATAAATTTTTGAATAAAGTGAATAATTATAATCTTGAAGATAAAGAGGGATTTTTATTTGAATTTTCGAGATATTATGAAAGACTGAAGCAGTATTACAAGAAGTTTGAGTTTATTCTGGAGGGAAAAGAGGAAGGCTATGTTTACTGGGCTAATGTTACTACAGTCCGTCCAAATGTGAAATTATATGCGACGCCTTTTGATATTTCGGATGAACTGAATGATAACTTGTTTACGAAAATGGACAGGATGATTTTTACTTCGGCGACACTTGCTGTTGACAATAGGTTTGACTATTATAAAAAAAGCATTGGGCTTATGAAGGAAAATCGCAGGAAAATAGACGAAAGAATTGTAAAATCGCCATTTGATTATGAAAGACAGATGAAAGTCTATATTCCAGAAGATGCGCTTGATCCGACAAATGTTGAATTTCTGCGGGATTTGGAAGAATTTATTGAAGGCGTGATAAAAAGTACAAAAGGACATTGTTTTTTATTATTTACTTCATATAGTGCCTTGAACTTTTTGTACAATCAGTTAAAATCACATTTTTCAGAAAAGGAATATACGCTTATAAAGCAAAATGACTTTCCACGTCACGAAATGATAGAAATATTTAAAAATTCTAAAAATCCGATATTGTTTGGGACAGACAGCTTTTGGGAAGGTGTCGATGTGCAGGGAGAACAGCTGAAATCAGTAATTATTACAAAATTGCCGTTTAAAGTGCCAAATGATCCTGTAACGGAGGCAATCATTGAAAATATTAGAAAAAATGGGCAAAACCCGTTTAATGATTATCAGGTTCCGCAAGCTGTGATTAAATTTAAGCAGGGAGTTGGCAGGCTTATTAGAAGCAAGACGGACAGCGGAAATATTGTTATCCTTGATAACAGAATAATAAAAAAAATGTATGGAAAGAAATTTTTGACGGCTTTGCCACGAAATAAGGTGGTGGAAAGTAAAAATGATATTTTAAAAAGGATGAAGTAAAAAAATTTAGAATATGGTAAAAATAAAAAGGGAGTTTTATAAAATTCAGGAAAGGAAAGGGAAAATGAGAGTAAATATACGAGGGCGGGAATTTGTTTTTGAAGTAAAGGAAAAAAAGTCTAAAAGCAATGGAACACAGTATAGTGGCAAAAACAGATTTATGTTCAGGTTTATTGTTTTAATGATAACATTTATGATATTTGGTATAATTATCGAAATGTCAAGGCTGAATGTGAATTATGTTGTTGGAAGCATTGCAAAATCGGATATTGTGGCGTATAAGAATGTATCTTATTTTGTGGATATTCTGGATGACAGTATTGAAGAAAAAATAACGAAGACGACACAGCCTGAATTTGATAAAATAAAGGATGTAAACAAGCAAACTGTAATTTCACTTAATAAATTTTTACGTGATATACGAAATATGAAACCGTTTGATGATGCGACAATTAGCAGATACATAAAGGAAAATGAGTATACATTTACGATTGATGACATTAAGGAAATAGCGAGAAGGACAGAAAATGTCGAATATTCTATAAATTTAATGGACATAATATCAGAAATTTACAGCAACGGAATTTATAAAATGGAAAATTTATCCAAAATAATCCGAAAAAAAGATATAAAGGCAGATACCATTGATATGAAAGTCCTGCAAAATTTTATAAAGCCCAACCTTGTTATAAATGAGGCGGCTACAAAGAAAAAAATCGCAGATAATATGATGTCGTTGCGAGATAAGGAAATCAAGATTTACAAAGGGGATATTATTGTAAAAAAAGGTGAAATCATTGATTCTGATACATTTTTGAAGCTGGAAAAATTGAATCTCGTAAGAAATGGGGATAAGTTTAGAAAAACTGTTGGACTTGCTACCACTTTTTCGTTACTTATGACATTAATTTATTATTTGCTGCGAAAAAATGCAAGAAAAGTTATGGAATCAAAGGCATTTTATCCAACACTCATTACAATAATATTTGTAAATACGATTTATATTTTGTTTTTGAACAATGAATTTTTTATTTATTTGCTTCCATTTGCAATGCTTCCAATTATATCAACAATCTTGGGAAACAGGGCATATGCAATTATAATGACATTTTCAAATATGATTGTCCTATCACGGGAAGAATCGTGGCTTCTAGTTACAATAGCGGTTTCGCTAGTTGCAGTTTACAAAGCTGCAAATCTTGTGAGCAGAAGTGATATTGTGAAATTGAGTTTCTTTTTGGGAATATTTCAGGCTCTGCTGTCATTCAGCTATGGGCTGGTTAATCAGTCAAGTTTTGGATTGATGATGTTAATGATAGTATTTTCAGTATTTTCAGGAATTCTGACTGGAATGCTGTCACTTGCGGTATTACCATATTTTGAAGATTACTTTGAAATTTTAACAACAATGAAATTGCTTGAATTAAGTGATTTTTCACATACACTGCTTAAACAGCTGCTTATGAAAGCACCGGGAACTTTTCATCACAGCATAATGGTTGGAGCGTTGGCGGAAGGAGCGGCTGAAAGCATAGGGGCAAATGCCACATTTGCAAGAATAGCCTCATATTACCACGATATAGGGAAAATGAAGCGGCCAGAATTTTTTGTGGAAAATCAGCAAAATGGAGACAATCCGCATAACAAGATAAGACCATCGTTAAGTGCATTAATACTGACTTCACACACAAAAGACGGCTACATTATGGGAAAAGAAAACAAATTGCCAAAAGAGATTCTGGATGTAATACTGGAACATCACGGAACAACCTTGACACAATATTTTTACTATAAAGCGTTGGAAAGTGGAGAAGAAGTTGTAGAAAGTAATTTCAGATACAGCGGGCCTAAGCCTAGAACAAAGGAATCAGGAATAATTCTACTGGCGGACACGGTGGAGGCGGCTACAAGAACTCTTGAAAATAAAAGTAAGGAAGGAATCGAAAACTTTATTCGTTATTTAGTAAAATCAAAAATGGACGATAAACAGTTGAGTGATTCTGACTTGACTCTGGGAGAAATAGAAAAGGTGGTGCAATCCTTTATAAATACATTACAGGGAGTTTATCACGAAAGAATAAAATATCCGAAAATGGATGAAAAAATGAAAAAAAATTAAAACTTAAAATTGGAGAAAATTATGCTGGATATTGATATAACTTATGATATTGAACAAATTGACAATTTTTTTGATGAAGAAAAAATAAAGGAATTTGTCAGTTACATTTTAAAAGATGAATACAAAAAAGAATTTGATAAAAATGAATATTATTTATCATTATTAATCACAACAAACGCACAAATTCAGGAAATAAATCGTGAATACCGTCAAAAAAATGCTCCAACCGACGTAATTTCCTTCGCCTACAATGAAACCGAAAACTTTGGAGCAGTAAATATGTTAGGCGATATTGTAATTTCGATCGAGCGTGTAAAAGAGCAATCTAGTGAATACGGACATTCTGACGAGCGGGAATTTTATTATGTTTTGTGTCACGGGATGTTGCATTTATTGGGATATGATCATATTGAAGAGGAAGATAAAGTTGTTATGAGAAGAAGAGAAGAAAAAATTTTGAGTAAATTTAATTATAACAGATAATTAAAAGTTGTTTACTTAAGTTGTTTAAAAATCATTGAAATGCAGAAAGGAGTAAAAATTTTGAAAGAAAAAAATAAAAAAGAGAAAAAATCAATATTTTGGTTATTTCATAGGAAAGATAGATATAATTGGGATATAAAGAAGGAAAGGGCAAGGGACAAAAGGCTTGTAGACAGTTTTAATTTTGCAATTGAGGGGATGATTTCGGCATTGCAGAATGAAAAGCATATGAAGGTTCATATACTTGCGGCAATTATTATTGTGATTTTGGCAATTGTAATAAATGCGAGCAAAGTGGAAATTCTTATAATTTCGTTGTCTGTGTCTTTTGTAATAATTACGGAACTTATAAATACAGCGGTTGAGGCACTTGTGGATTTGATTTCTCCAGAAAGACATCCGCTTGCAAAACTGGCTAAGGATGTGGCGGCTGGAGCAGTTCTGATTGCTGCGATAAATGCACTTTGTGTGGGATATTTGCTTTTTTATGATAAATTGCTGGATATTTTTGATGGTACGAATAAATTGCATATTATAGCAGGACGAAAAGGTAATATTTCGATTTTGATATTGATTCTGGTTGGAATTTTAGTAATTGTCCTAAAATCATTTTTTCAAAAGGGGACACCACTTGAAGGTGGAATGCCGAGTGGACATAGTGCAATAGCTTTTGCGGCTTTTGGAATACTGCTTTTTATGACACCTGATATAAGAATATTGATTTTAGGATTCTTTATGGCGGGACTTGTAGCACAGAGCCGTGTTAAATCTGGGATTCATAGCATAAGGGAAGTTCTGGCAGGTGGACTGCTTGGATTTTCAGTTGCATTTATTATATTATTTGTGATGTTGCAATTTGGGATTTTGTATAATTAAAAATTGAAAAAAGTTAAAAAATATGTTACAATGTTTAGTGGTAAAAGTTATTTAGTTGTATTGATTTTACTGAAAAAATTGTAAAAAGTCAGTAAAAATACTGTAAAAAGTTCAAAGGTTAAATAATGATATTCAAATGTAAAAATATGAATGATTTAAATAAAATAGAAAATTTAGGAGTTGAAAAATAAATTATGTTTCAAAAATTAGACGATGTTGTCTTAAAGCATAAGGAACTTACAGAAATGCTTATGGATCCTGAAGTTGTTTCAGATCCAAAGAAAATTATGGAGTACAATAAGGCTTTAAACAGTATTGATGAAGTTGTTCAAAAATATACATATTACAAAAATCGTAAAGAGGAAATGGAAAGCCTGAAGGAAGATTTAAAAGCTGAAAAAGATGCAGAAATGAAGGAAATGATGCTTGAGGAGATTCATTCAATTGAAGAAGAAATCCCACAGCTTGAAGAAGAATTAAAAATACTCTTACTTCCAAAAGATCCTAACGATGATAAAAATGTTATTATGGAAATCCGTGCAGGAGCAGGTGGAGATGAAGCGGCATTATTTGCAGCTGATATTTTCAGAATGTTTACAAGATATGCAGAAAGAAACCGTTGGAAAACTGAAGTCATTGACAAAAGTGAAATTGGGGTTGGGGGATTGAAGGAAGTAACATTTTTAATTAAAGGGCACGGTGCTTATTCAAGATTGAAATTTGAAAGCGGAGTTCACCGTGTACAAAGGGTGCCGGCTACTGAGTCTTCTGGAAGGGTTCACACGTCTACAATTACAGTTGCGGTACTTCCCGAAATAGATGATGTAAGTGAAGTTGAAATTAATCCAAGTGACTTAAAGATTGACACATATAGATCAAGTGGTGCGGGTGGACAACACGTAAATACTACTGATTCTGCCGTAAGAATTACTCACTTGCCAACTGGACTTGTGGTAACTTCACAAGATGGACGTTCACAAATAAAAAATAAGGAAGCTGCAATGAAAGTATTGGCTTCTAAACTGTATGAAATGGAATATGAAAAACAAAGAAGTGCAGTTGAAAATGAAAGACGTTCGCAAGTTGGAAGTGGAGATAGATCTGAAAAAATTAGAACTTATAACTTTCCACAAGGAAGGGTTACGGATCACAGGATTAAATTGACGCTTCATAGGCTGGATGGCGTTTTGGATGGAGATTTAGATGAAATGATAGATGCCCTAATTGCCTATGAACAGGCGGAATTATTGAAAGAAGTTGGAAATAGCAATGAATAATTTGCTGGATATTTTAAATAAATCGGTTAATTATTTGGAAAAAAAAAATATAAAAAATGCCAAATTGAAAGCTGAAAGTGTAATTTCGGAAGTAATGGGAATGGAAAGAATAATGCTTTATGCTGAATTTGAGCGTATGTTATCAGAAGATGAGTTGAAAAAAATTAGAGAAAAACTAAATGATGTGATAAACAATAATAAAAAAATATCTGACAATAATGATTTTGAAAATATGGAAAAATCTGAAAAGCAGTTAAAATTACTGCTTGATAAAAGTATTTTGTATCTTGAAAAAAATAGTATTGCTGAAAGTAAATTAATTGCTGAAATTGTATTTTCACATGTTTTAGATGTGGATAGAATGATGCTTTTTACAAGGTATAAAGATGAAATTGAAGATGAAAAAATTGAAAGAATCAGATATTTTATTCAAAAAATTGGACGTGAAAAATTTCCAGTTCAGTATTTGCTGAATGAGCAGGAATTTTATGGAAGAAAATTTTACGTTGACAAGGGAGTTTTAATTCCACGTCAGGATACAGAAGTTTTGGTTGAAAAAATGATTGGTATTTTAAAAAATAACATTCTAAAAAATAAAAATTTTGAAAAAAATTCAAAAATTCATCCCAAAATACTTGATATTGGCGTTGGAAGTGGTATAATAGGAATAACAGCCGCATTGGAAATAGAAGATTCCTATGTATTAGGCGTGGATATTTCTGAAAAGGCACTTGAAACTGCTGAAAAAAATAAACAACTTTTGAAAGTTTCAAATATAAAATTTTTAAAATCAAACTTATTTGAAAATGTTGAATTTAAGCAGTTTGATATGATAGTGTCAAATCCACCATATATTTCCCTTAATGAAGCTGGTATTATGTCAGATGACACTTTATTACATGAGCCAAGTGAAGCACTTTTTGCAGAAAATGACGGATTATATTTCTATTATGAGATTTGTCAGAAGGCAGCCGATTATTTAGCTGATTTTGGATATTTGTTATTTGAGATTGGATATAGGCAGGGGAAAAATATTGCTAAGATTATGACAAGCTCAGGTTTTAAAAATGTGGAAGTTATAAAGGATTTAGCTGGATTGGATAGAGTTGTCGTGGGACAGAAAATTATAAATAAAATTGAAGATAAACAAATAGATTAAATAATCAAAATTATTTAATTGAAAAAGAATGGAGATGAGTTAATGATTAGTGATAGGAGAATCTTTAAAAAGACAGGAGCATTATTATTAGGATTAACATATTCAATAATATCATTTGGAAGTGAAAGCATTAGGGAGGTAGTATCGGCATCAGAAAATATTGAATCTATAAATACACCAAAGCCTGAACCAAAAATAGTAGCTTCAACAAGAACAAATGTCAGTAATTCTCAATTGGAAAAATTGATTAAGGATCAATATAACAATAAAAGCATTGACTTAAATGTAAATACAAGTTTAAAAAATATGCGTGATAGCGGAAGTTATGAGCGTCCGAACATAAACACCTATACAGCGAACAGAAAAACACAGCAGGGAACTCCTGATATGAGATTATCAAAAGAGCAGCTGCTGGCTGTAGCTGAAAGAATTTTCCAAAATGAAACAGGTGGAGTTAGAAATAATTTGGTTGACTGGAATGATGGAGAAAACTTCCCGTCGCTTGGAATAGGACATTTTACCTGGTTTAAAGCAAGTGGTGGAAGAAGAGGGTTTGGAGATAGCTTACCTGATATGGTTGCTTATTATAGACAGCAAGGAATTCAGTTACCAAAATTACTTTCTGAATTTAGATATTCACCTTGGAGCAGCAAGTCAGAATTAATGGCTAAAAAAGCTAATGGTGATAAGGATATTCAGGAATTAATCGCATTTTTTGATAATACAAGAGATGTTCAGGTAATGTTCATTTATGAAAGATTAAAAGGTTCACTTGATAAAATGCTTGAAGCGTCTTCAAATAAGGAAAACTTAAGAAATCAGTTTGACAGAATGGTAAATACTCCTAATGGACTTTATGCGTTGATTGATTATGTAAACTTTAAAGGTGAAGGATTAAAGGGTGTTTCTTCATATAACAATATAGCTTGGGGATTAAGACAAGTGCTTGAAAATATGAAAGGAACGGCAGTAGGACAAAGTGCATTAGTGGAATTTAGCAACTCTGCCAAGGATGTGTTGGCAAGACGTGTAAGAAATGCTCCAAGAAACGAGAGAAGATGGCTACAAGGTTGGTATAACAGGGTAGACACCTATAAAACTTTTGAAATTGGAAGGGCATATTAATAAAATAATAAATGTGGCAGGGAATTTAATAATTCCCTGTTTCCTTTAAAATGAAGAAAAATAAAAAAAGAGAATATAAAAATAGGAGAAATAAATTAAATGAAAATTTCAGATTTTGATTTTGAACTACCTGAGGAGCTGATAGCACAGCATGCTGTAAATCCGAGAGATCATTCAAAATTGTTAGTATTAAATAAAAAAGAAAAAACACTGGAACATAAAAAATTTTATAATATTATAGATTATTTAAAAAAAGATGATATTCTTGTAATTAATCGTACAAAAGTTATTCCTGCAAGACTGTTTGGGCATAAGGAAAATGGGGTTGTATTAGAATGTTTCCTTTTAAAAAGATACGATATGTATACATGGGAAGTTTTGTTAAAGCCTGCAAAAAAATTGAAAATTGGACAGAAACTTATATTTCTGGAAGAGGTTTTGGAGGCAGAACTTTTGGAAATCAAGGAAGATGGGAACAGAATTATAAAATTCAGTTTTGAAGGTAGATTTGAGGAAATTTTGGATAAATTGGGAGAAATGCCTCTTCCTCCATATATTATGGAAAAATTGGAGGATAAAAACCGATACCAGACTGTTTACGCTAAAGAGGGGGAATCTGTAGCCGCACCGACTGCGGGACTTCATTTTACAAATGAACTTCTGGAAAAAATTCGTGAAAAGGGAGTTATTATTGCAGAAGTATTTCTGGATGTGGGACTTGGGACATTTCGTCCAGTGCAGGTAGAAAATGTGCTGGATCATAAAATGCACAGCGAAAAATATCGAATCCCTGAAGAAACAGCTAAAATTATTAATGAAGCAAAAGAAAAAGGAAATCGAGTAATTGCGGTAGGAACGACATCAGTGAGAACATTGGAATCTTCTGTTGATGAAAATGGTAAATTAATAGCCTCTGAAGGGGATACAAATATCTTTATTTATGGAGATTATAATTTTAAAATTGTTGATGCAATAATTACAAATTTTCATTTGCCAAAATCTACTTTAATTATGTTAATTTCATCGTTTGGTGGTAAGGAGTTTGTTTTTGAGGCTTATAAGAAAGCTATTGAAGAAAAATATAGATTTTATAGTTTTGGAGATTCGATGTTTATTTATTAAAGTATTAATTCTGATAAAAAATAAAAAATTGTTTCATAAAATTTACAGATCTAAATTAATGAAACAATTTAATTTAATTAAAGTTATTGGTTAAGTAGAATTAAATTACTAAAATTATAAACTATTAAATGTTATGTTAAAATACTAAAATAATAATTACAACTTATAACTTATAACTAAAATCTAACCATGTATATGTTATAACCGTACTTAGCTTTTGCAGTTTTGACTATTTCATCAGATGAATTAGTTATATCACTTGCTCCTAAGCTTTTTAATCTTTGATACATTGAGTAATCTCTTACATATATTGTTTGACCTTTTATGTTATTTAGTATAGATTTGATATCATTAAGTATATCTTGTGACAATCCTGAAGTTGACATGTATTTAGTAAATCCATTACCATTAGGTACATACATTGCATTTTTTGAATCAGGGCTCTTAATTACATCAGAAGAACTCGCAGATGATTTAGATATACCTGCTAACCCAATAACTGCAGAAAATAAAAATATAGCTAAAAATTTAAATTTTTTCATGATAAACTCCTCCTTAAAATAAACATTTAATAAGTCTAATTTTAGATATATAATGAATTTTTAATTAACATAAATTATATTGTTTACCTTTCAATAGAAGTGTACCATACAAAATAGCTAAATACAATACAATTTTTGATTTATTTCGACTTTTTACATTTTTTTATGGTATAATATAAAGTAATGAAAAAATAATTTTTTAATATTGTTTAGGAAAAATTTAAATAAAAAATGGTGCTGTTTAAATAAGGAAGTGGTTACTATGAAAAGTGATGATTTTAGATGTGAAAATTGTGGTGGGATGATGAGATTTGATCCAAAGTCTGGGAATTTAAAGTGTGAAAATTGTGGAACAGAAGAAGAATTACCAAAGATTTTTACTAATAAAAGACACGGTATAGATAATTATGAAAAAAGATTGAAAAATAAGATAATAGAAGGAAAGACAATTGTAGAGTGTAATTCCTGCGGGGCTACAATTGAAATGGATGCTTTTGAAACTTCCCAAACGTGTCCTTATTGTGGTTCAAATATTGTGTTAAGTGAAAAGGCAGTATCTGTACTGGAACCAGATGGAATGAAGCCTTTTCTTGTTGATAAAAAAGAGGTTGGGCAGCTTTTTTCAGAATGGATAAAAAGAAGATGGTTTGCTCCAAATGTTTTAAAGACTTTGTATCAAAGTGGAAAAGTGACTGGGATGTATCTTCCTTACTGGGCTTTTGACACTGATGCAGATAGTGATTATACTGCTGAAGGAGGTATTGACAGAACAGAAACTTATGAAGAAGATGGAAAAATAAAAACAAGAATAGTTACAGACTGGTATTTTGTAAGAGGAAATGTTCAAAATGAATTTCAGAATGTAATAATGCGAGCCTCCAGAACATTAAAGGACGGCCTTATAAAAAGTCTGGGTGGATTTAATGTGGAAGATACGATAGATTTTTCATCTGGATATTTGTCGGGATATAATTCTGAAATTTTTAAGATACCTATGAGGCAAGGATATGAAGAATCTAAGCTAATAATGGAAAATAGAATTTATAATACTATTAGTTCGGATGTGTTAAGGAGATATGATAGGGTAAGAAATATAAGATTTAATGTTTATTGGAGCAATGAATACTATAGACTTTTATTACTGCCTGTATACTCAATGTCTTATTCTTTTAACGGAAAATCCTATCAAGTTATTGTAAACGGAGAAAGCGGAATAATAGTGGGAGAATATCCGAAATCTGCAGTTAAGATAGCATTTGCAGTTATAGTGGCAATAATTGTAGCTGCGGCAATAATTTATTATTTATATAAATAAAATTTAATAAAATAATTAGGAGGAATTGAAAATGGCTAGTATTTTAGGAAGATTTAAAGCAATAATGGCATCTAATATTAATGCGTTATTAGACAAAATGGAGGATCCTGAAAAAATGATAGATCAGTATTTACGGGATATGGAAAGGGATCTGGGAAGTGTAAAGGCTGAAACAGTTGCTATAATGGCACAGGAAAGTGCAGCAAAAAGAAAAGTTACAGAATGTGAAGATGAAATCAATAAAATGGAAAACTATGCGAAAAAGGCTTTGCAGGCTGGAAATGAAGCTGATGCAAGAATGTTTTTGGAAAAGAAGGAATCTATTAAGATAAAATTGGAATCTTTGGAAAAAGAAAAAATGATTGCGGTTGAAAATTCTTTGAAAATGCGAGAAATGCACGATAAACTTACATCAGATATACAAAAACTTAATGCAAAAAGAAACGAAATAAAAGCAAAAATAAAAATGGCGAAATCTGCACAAAAAATCAATACAATGACTTCTTCTACTGGAATAAGTGGAAAAATGGATTCATTTAATTCTATTGAAGAAAAAGTTGATAGAATGCTGGATGAAGCAAATGCATCAATGGAACTTAATTCACCTAAAAAAGATGAAGTGGATGATCTTATGAAAAAATATGATAGTGGAGAGTCAGAAAGTTCATCAGCAGTTGATGCTGAAATAGAAAGATTGAAAAAGGAAATGGGATTATAAATTGAAAGGAGCAGTAAAAAATGGGATTATTTGGCAATCAACTTGCGAACGTAATAGAATGGGAGCAATACAACGATGAGATGCTTTTTTGGAAATGGTCAAATAAGGAAATAAAAAAAGGTTCAAAATTAATTATAAGGCTCGGACAAGATGCAATTTTTCTTTTTAATGGAAAAGTGGAAGGTGTGTTTGAAGACGAGGGAAGTTATGATATTGCCTCTCAAATAGTACCTTTTCTGTCAACATTAAAAGGATTTAAGTTTGGGTTTAACTCTGGAATGAGAGCGGAAGTACTTTTTATCAATACAAAGGAAGTTACTGTAAAATGGGGGACAAAAAATGCCATTAATATTCCAGCACCAGGACTTCCAGGTGGAATACCGATAAGAGCTTTTGGAACGATGGCTTGTAAAATTGATAACTATAATGTGCTGATTGATAAAATTGCTGGAATTAAGCAGCAGTTTAGTATTGATGATGTAAAGGAAAGGGTAATTTCAATGCTGGATCAGCTTCTTATGAAGTGGATAGCAAGAGAAGGAAAGGATATGTTCAATCTTCAAATGAATTCATTTGAAATAGGAAATGGAATAAAGGAAGATATGGACTTTGAGATGCGAAAAATAGGACTTTCTATTCCTAGTTTTTCTATTTCCAGCTTCAGTTATCCAGAAGAAATTAAGAGAATGCAGGAAAAAGCGGCAGGACAAAGTATGGTTGGGGATGTAAACAAATATACTCAAATGGCTATGGCTGATTCAATGGAAAATGGAGAAGGTGCAGGAAATATGGCCGGGAATATGGCAGGTATGCAAATGGGAATGATGATGGGACAACAAATGGCAAATCAGATGAACCAGATGAACAACCAGTCAAATCAAACACAAAATAATCAACAACCTTCAGAAAATGCTCAATCTACAGGAAATAGCACTGCACCGAAGTTTTGTCCAGAATGTGGTACAAAAACAAATGGTAGCAAGTTCTGCCCAGAATGTGGTACAAAATTATATTAATTTCTATAATTAGATAAAAATTATACGGGCTAATATTTCTTAATATTTTTAAGATAAGTTCATATTTTTCTATAAGCTTCGATACTGCTGATGTGTTCATGTGATAAAACCATTTTGTTCCTGTGTTATAATTGTCTCATTGTTAATGATACTGTCATTTACAGTCGATTAAAAATTAAGAATTATACAGTAATATACTTAAAATAACAAAAAAGAATTAGACTTATTAAGAAAGCATATAAGGACGTGGTTTTTATGAAAAATAGTTTTTTTAAGAAATTTTTAGTATTCTTCTTATTTTTTAATCATAATTCCTCTTATTGGATTGGCTAAACTTATAAAAGATTGGATAAATCGCATTCTACAGGGATAGGTACTCATCTTATGTTGTTTTATGAAACTACTGGTAAAACTTGTGAAGGGCAAAAGATTCATTATAAAGGAGACACATCTTTGGGAACCTTGCTTAAATCTAAAGTCCATCAAAATGGAATGAAAGTAAAAGTGGAAGAAGTGAAATTTCAAGATGCCAAAGATAATAAAATAACATTTAAAATTATTCGTACGCTTTTCACTATAAGTCCTGTAAAAGATGAACTTTACTGCTTTGAAGGAGTATTGCCTGATGGAATATCGGATAAAAGAATTACTATAGAATATAAAGGTAAAAAAATAAATTATTATTTACACAATAGTTTAAACCATGTATTAGTAGAAGGAGAAGACGGGCCAGAGCCAATGGAACTGGATACGATAGAATTCTATTCAGGTAATGAAGGTGATAAAATGCAATCAGACAGGTTATTTACCATGATGAACTCAATGTTGGAGAGATTCAAATATATATAAAAAGTTTTGTGTTATTTCTAAAAAACATGATCTTTAAACTAATTTTTATATTTAGTCGTTAGATCATGTTTTATATTTTTTAGTAAATTTATAATAAATTATTTTAAAATTCAATTCAAAAAGTTATTATTTTTCATTTTTTTGATTATTCAGACAAATTCAATAAAAAAATTTAATTAAGATAAAACGCCTGTTTTAAATTATCATAATCCATTATTTGCACAAAAACATTTTCTATAACTGAATTTTGTATTATCAAATTAGTTGGAACATTTTTAACTTTAAAGCCGTTCATTAATGATTGATTAGCGTCGTAGTAAACAGGGAAAGTAAATTTATTTTCTGCGACAAATTGTTTTGTTGCTGTTAAATTTGTTCTTCTGCTTGTAAATACAACTACTACATTTACATTATCCTTATTTTCTTCATAAAATTTTTGTACTTCCGGTAATTCAGTATGGCAGTGTGGACACCACTCAGCAGCAAACACTAATAGTGTAGGTTTACCATTATTGAATATTTTTCTACTTTTTGTATATTTTCCATTAAAGTCTCTTAGCTCAAAATTAGGAATTTTTGTTCCAGCTTCCATATTCACATCAAGAGGTTTTACTTTTCCGTATCCAACTAAAAATACCATAAACATTGAAATAATAACTAATAATTTTTTCATTTTTATCCCTTCTTTCTATAATTTTGAAATGTTTAAATTGTAGTAATAACATTTTAAAGTTATGACTATTTTGCTCAACCTCTATAGTTGTTTAACTTTTGTTAAGTTAATTTTCGAGGATTCAAGTACATTATATAACATTATTTAAAATATGTAAAATAAATTTTTTTATAAATATATTATTTTTATTTGACATTATCTGTAAAAATTATTATAATTGTATAGGTAGTGAAATAAATTTGAAATTAAACTCAAAGAAGTTAAAACTTGGTTAATTAGAATTTTTAAAATAAATTAGATGTTGTTAAAATAGAGGAGGATTGAAAAAGTTATATGAAAAAAATAGGAGCAATAGTAATAATAATGCTGGTTATCGTTTTTTTATCATGGCAGACAGGAAAGGTAGAAAAAAAATCGTTAAGTGGTGTTTCCAAGGAACAGATTGTATTAGAGAAAAACAAAGATAAATATAATAAACATATACGATTTTATAACAGAATATTAAATGTTGATAAAGGACTTTTGTATTATTTTGAAGATGCAGGAATGGATAAAAAGTTTAAAAATATTCAGACTGAGGATATTGAAGCGGATATTGCGATAGATAAAAACTTTATTGATAAATTAAAGGAATTGTCAACAAGTAAAGAGAAGAAAGATGAACTGGATAAAAAGGCGATAGCTATGATTCCAATACTTGAAAAAATGCTGCCAGTTGCAGAAGAAATGAGAACTTATTATAAAAATAAGCAATATTTACAGGATAATTATGCAAAAGCTCAAACTTTACATTCAGAACTGCTTGCTTCATTAGATAAATATAATCAGGTGACAAAAAGTTACAAGGAAGTATTTGAAAAAAAATCTAATGAAATAAAAAAATTAATGATAAAAGATTATGATAAAAGAAAACAATTTATTACATACAATCAATTTGTATTTATTGAAGAAGGCGACAAAATTATAAAGGAAATTCATAAACAAGGGTTAGACGCAAGCGACTTTACGGTAAAGGGGAATCCTAAAAAATTCAGAAAAATTCAGGAAAGAATGGATAAACTTTTTAATAAATTTGAAAAATCCATAAAAAATACAAAACAACTTGGGAAGGAAGGATATAATCCTGGAGATCACAGTGAATTTATCCAAAAAGCAAATAAATTTAAGCAATCTGTAAATGTATTCATCCAAAGAATAGAGAAAAAGGAAAAAGCCTCACATTCATCGGTAAGTGACAGCTTCTTTGCACAGACAGAGGAAGGAACACCAGAAAATGTACTTGCAAACTTCAATGAAGTGATAAAGGAACACAATAAATTATTGGTTAAGAAAACTAAGAAATAATATTTAAAATAGAAAAGAAAGATTTGATTTTGTCAGATTTTTCTTTTTTTTTGAAAAAAATGTGGTATAATTTTAGTGAAAAAAATATTAAGGAGTGATAATAATTGAAGAAATTAGTTTTATTTTTAGTGATGGCAGTTGGAATAAATGCAATGGCATATTTAGGGGGACCTTGTTCGTTAGAAGAAAAAAAATGTGTTATAAGAGGTTTTAACATAGATGGAAATGTACTGAATGAGTCTGAAGCATCAACTATTAGGGAAATTGTCAATGATTTAAATAAATATGGTAAATCTGGAACAATTGATGTTATAGGACATACAGATTCTACAGGTTCACAAAAACATAATTTAAAATTATCAGAAACAAGGGCAAAAAATTTTGCAAGATTAATGAGGGAATTTGGATTGGATAAAAGATTTTCCTTTGGAAAAATAAAAGGCGAAGGAGCAAATACGCCTGTAGATACAGACGATAGAGTTGATGGCAGATACAATAATCGAAGAGTTGAGATTCTTTTGAATAATGTAGAATTTGAAAATCAGGAAAGTAAATAAAATTTGAGTTTTAAAGGGGATAGTTAATATTTGAGTTTAATTTTGAAGTGGTTTTACTGTATGAATATAATTTTTGCAAAAAGAAAGAGGTATCGAGATGAAAAAGATTATTATTTTGGTATCGTTATTTTGCTTAAGTACAGTGTCGTTTTCAGCTAAATCATACTGGGAACCCGCATGGGATGAAGATGACGAACCTATATACATACAAGAAGATGAACCGGCAATATCAATACCAGCACCACCAAGAAATCATTATGATGACTTTGATGATTATTATTAAAAAAGTGTTGCTAGATTATAAATGATTATCAGTTTAAGAATTGTGTTTGATATAAATTATAAATATTTAATATGGTAAAACCACTTCAAAATTGAAATCAAGTTTAAGATTATGCGTAAAATACTAAAAAATATATTTTACTTGATTAGTAATATTTTTACAAATAAAAAAACTATTTTACCGAAATAAAATAGTTCTAAATTATAATATGAGTGATTTTTATAAAGTGGTGCCGCTTGTCGGACTCGAACCAACCACCTACTGATTACAAGTCAGTTGCTCTACCAGATGAGCTAAAGCGGCAAAAAATTTAACAAAATTATTATATCGAATTTTTCCCTTAATGTCAAGGGAAATTTTTGTTTTTATTGAAAGAAAATTTTTTTAATGATATAATTATGGTAAATATTAGGCTGTTTAGGAGGGTTGGAAATTATGGCTATAAATTGGAATTTTCCAGAAAATAATTATTCAGAGTGGCATGGAATCAGTGAGGCCGGAATTGAAACTTTTCGGGGGAAACTATTTGCTTCGCTTGCCAAGGAGATATGTCAGAATTCATTGGATGCACAGCGGATAAAAAATATACCTGTGGGAGTAGAATTTTTTAAACTTGAAATTGAAACAAAAAAAATTCCTGGTTATGAGAAATTGAGAAATGCACTGAAAAGATGCCTTTTTTCCAGCTCAGATGAAAAGGCAAGAAAATTTTTTGAAAATGCGTGTGAAAAAATAGAAAAAGAGAAAATAACAGTTTTGAGAATAAGTGATTTTAATACAACAGGATTGCTTGGCTCAAAAAGTACGAGTACGAAGATAACACCATGGCTAAGTCTTATCAAATCATCGGGAATTTCAAACAAGACTGGAATGTCGGGTGGAAGCTATGGAATTGGAAAATCAGCTCCATTTGCCTGTTCGGAATTAAGGACAATTTTTTATACAACTTATGATACGGAAGGAGTGTTGGCGACACAAGGAGTGGCAAGGCTGATTTCTTTTTTGATTGATAATGATGAGAATGATAAATTTACTCAAGGGATAGGATATTATGGAGATACTGATAAAAATACCCCTATTTTTGAAGAAATTGTCCTTGATGAAAATTTTAGAAGAAAAGGGCAAACTGGAACGGATTTGTATATAATTGGATTTTTGGAAAATAAAAATTGGGAAGAGGAGCTTGTGGTTGCGATTTTAGATAATTTTTTAATATCAATTTATAAACGGAATCTTATTGTAAAAATTAATCAGAACGTGCTTTCACAAAAAACACTTTTAAAAAATATAATTGATTATGGAATTAATAAAAAGAAGAAATATCAGTCGATATGGGACTATTACAGAGTTCTAAAAGCGACTGACTCAAATGAGGTAAGTGCTGAAAATAATGAGAATTTGGATCAGGATAATCAGAATGGTGAAAATTTTACAAATAGTGAAAATGAAAAAATAAAAATTATAAATGATGAAATAGATGATATGGATTTGGGTAATTATTTTGTTTCACAGGATTCGTTTCAGGATTTAGGGGATTATGAATTGAGGATTTTGTATGGGGATTTTAATAGGCAGGTGCTTATGGCAAGAAGCAATGGGATGAAAATATTTGATTTGAAAAATTTTAAATCATTTTTACATTTTTCGGCAATTTTTACGCTTGTAGGAGAAGATATAAATAAATATTTTCGTGAGATGGAAACGCCACAGCATGATAACTGGGAGCCTGACAGACATTCGGATAAGAATGCAAAGAATGTGCTGAGGGAATTGAAAAAAATGATTCGTGATAAAATAATGGAACTTGGGAAAAATAAAATGGAAGATCGTATGGATATGGATGGAATAGGGGAATATTTGCCAGATAATACGATTTTTGTAGATAGGAAACGTGAAAGGGAAAGAACGGAAAAGATTAGTAATAAAACGAAAAATTTGGCTGTAGAAGAAATAGAAAGTGTTCCAAATAGAAAAAATGTTAATAAAGATATAGAAGAAACAAATAGAAATATTACTGATGAAAAGGGAAGTTTTGCCAATATTGAAATGGAAAATGAAAAAATGTTATTTGATAAAAATGGAGAAATAAGTAAAAGAAATTTACAAAAGGAATTTTCCATAATGGAGGATGAAGATGGAATTATTGATATAAAAAAAATAGATATTGTATCAAATGTGGAAAATAGAGTTATTTTAATAAATAAAAAAATGAGAAAATATAAACTTGTGATATTGCCGAAAAAAGATATTGAAAAGGGTAGTGTAAAAATTAGCCTTTCTGGAGAGCAGGCAAGTGTGAAGGCAAAAATTAGGGATGCGTATGAAAATGATGATTTTGAAAAGCCGCTTAGAATAAAGCAGGATAAAATTTATATTGAAGATTTAAAAATAAATCAGAAATTTTCGCTTACATTTATTTTAAATTATTCTGATGAATGTTCAATGGAGGTGGATGTTTATGAATATCGAACATAAGTTGTATCCGTATCCTGTACTAACTTATTTTAATGACGATTATTTAAATTCGATTTTTATGGCAAAAGTGGAAGTGGAAAAGGGGATTGGAAAAATTGGAGTTAGTCTGGAAGCAGTTACAGATGATTTGGGATTACTAGGATTGATAAATGACGGATATGCGGAATTTGTGTTCAGAATAGAATGCTTGGCGACTTTATACAGGGAAATTGTGAAGTCGGGTGATGGAAAGAAAAAAATTTTTATTTCAGAAGAAAAAATTGACAGTAAAATAACGGTTTCGACTTTTATTGTAGCTAAAAAGAATATTGAAAATTATATAAATATAAATTTTAATGAAGATTATAGTGATATTTCCTTTTTTATTGAAAAATCCAGTATTCTAGCAATTGCAAGGCAGTTTAAAATACATATTGAAAAGGAAAATGATAATTTGGGAGAGCCATCTTCAATTTTTTGTTTAGTGAGAAATACTGCTGAAAAAGAAGAAAAGGAAGTAAAATTTGATATAATGGGAAATAAAATAAAAATAATACTTCCAAAAGAAGAATACGAGAATATAGCAATGTTATCTCAAAGTAAACCTAATCAAGAAATTTTGCATTCATCCCTTATATTTCCAGCATTAGTTTATGTTCTGGAAAACTTAAAGACAGATGATTATGATAATTATGATGATTATGTCTGGTTTAGGACAATAAAAAAAGTATTAGAAAATCTTGAGATTGAGTTAAACTGGGAAAATATTGAAAGTTACCAGTCCTATAGCTTGGCACAGAAAATAATAAATTATCCGATTGGGAGAAGCCTTGAAGCTATGAAACAGATTGGAGTTGTGCAGGAAGAGGGGGAAGATGAATGAAATTAAAGTTTTTACATGAAAATACGCTGGAGGAACTTAGAGAAAATATTGAAAATAATTTAGAGAGTTACAAATCAAACTCGAATGAATGGATTTTTGAGTTTTTTCAAAATAATAATCCATTTTTAGAGTTTAAAAAGGAAATTCCTGAATTTAAATTAAATATGTCTTATGAAAAGCCGAGTGAAAGTGATATTGAAAATGTGAAAATTATGTATACTTCCTTGAAGGACTTGACGAATGTTGAAGCTGCAAACGAAAGACTATGGGCTGGAATGGCACATTCAGATTTCTGGGATTATATGAAATATCGTTCAGCATTAGATAAGAAGAAATTAGATACACAAAAAATAAAAAAATTATATTTTTTTTCAAATGGTAAAAAAGGCTCGTTAATCAAGCATTTGTTGGCAAAATTATGGTGGACGGGAAAACTAGTTTATGATGAAGAAAGAGATAATCCTTTTGAATTACTGGATGTATTTAAAACTGATTTTTCTGGAAGAATATCAGGCCTATTTGCCAGCAATTTTAGTAACAGCCAGAAAATTACATCAGTATTTTTAGAAACAATTTTAGAATTTGAGAAAAATGGAGTAAAAATAAAAAGAGAAAATTTTACAGATATTGTTATGTATTTAAATATTTTAGGAGGTTCAGTAATACTGGATTATTTTGAAAAAGAAGAACTGAAAGAAAAAATTTCGAGGAAAATAGAAAATTTATTGTATACATAAAATAAAAAATGGGGTGAAAAAATGAGAAAAAAGCGATTACCGATAGGAATGTCTGATTTTAAAAGAATAATAGAAGAAAATTACTATTATGTTGATAAAACAGGATTGATTAGTAATATTTTAAAAGATGGAGCAAATGTAAATCTATTCACTCGTCCAAGAAGATTTGGAAAAACACTTAATATGTCAATGATAAGATATTTTTTTGATTTTGAAAACAGGGAAGAAAACAAAAAATTATTTGACAATCTTAATATCTCAGAAAGTGAATATGCAAGTGAACAGGGGAAATATCCGGTAATATTCGTAAGTTTCAAGAATATTGAGGAAGATGAGTGGGAAGACTGTTATTTTGAAATAAGAAACTTGATAAGTAATATGTATGATGAATTCAGCTTTATAAGAGAAAAGTTGGATGAAAGAAAGTTGTATGAATTTGATAATATCTGGTTCAAACGTGATGGGGCAGACTGGAAAAATTCTTTAAAAAATTTAACAAAATATCTGTATGATTATTATGGAAAAAAGAAAGTTGTCGTTTTAATTGATGAATACGATACTCCAATAATTCAGTCATATCAAGCAGGGTACTATAAAAAGGCAATTTCGTTTTTCAAAAGATTTTACGGAGAAGCCTTGAAGGATAATGAGTATTTGCAATTTGGGATTATGACAGGAATTTTACGGATTGCAAAAGAGGGAATTTTTTCAGGGCTTAACAATCTGAAAGTAAATACAATATTTAGTGAAAAATATTCTGAGTTTTTTGGACTTACAGAAAATGAAGTCATAAGAGCTGTGAAATATTATGAGCTTGAATATGAGCTGGAGGAAGTTAAGAAATGGTATGACGGTTATCAGTTTGGAGATAGTGAAATCTATAATCCTTGGTCGATTATTAATTTTTTGTCAGCTGGGCAATTACGTCCTTACTGGATAGGAGTTTCAGGGAATAAATTGATAGATGAAATGCTTGATAAAGGGAATAAGGAAATATTTGATGATTTGGGGAAATTATTTAATAAGGAAAAAATTTATAAGGAAATAAATGATTATTCTGAATTTACTTTTGATACAGATGATATATGGCAATTATTTCTGTATGCGGGCTATTTGACGATTGGTGGGGAAAAAGTAGATAATGAGTATCCTATAAGGATACCGAATAACGAAATACTGGAGTTTTTTGAGAACAGGTTTATTGCCAGATTTATTAGAAAAACTCAAAAATTTACAAATATTATAAAAGACTTGAAAAAGGGGAAAATAGAAGAATTTGCAAAAGGGCTTCAAGATGAGATATTATCCTCGCTAAGTTATTTTGATACAGATAAGGATGAGAAATATTACAAAGTATTTTTAATAGGGATTTTCATAGTTCTGGGAAATGACTATATTAGGCTTTCTGAAAGGGAAAGTGGGTATGGAAGGGCTGATTTGGTACTTGAGCCTAAAAATAAGGAAAATCCAGCATATATTTTTGAATTTAAAGTGGCAGGAAATGAAGAGGAAATGGAAAATTATGCGATGGAAGGATTTGAGCAGATTAGAGAGAAGGAATATGATGTAGAGCTGAAAAATCGTGGAGTTAAAGAAATAATCCACATTGGGCTTGGATTTTACCGGAAGAAATTGAAAATGAAGTATGAAAGAGTGAATTTTTAGTTTTAGGAGTTTAGATGTGGGAAATGTGGATTTTGTTATAAAAATTTTGGAAATTATCATAGTTGTAGTTGTTACAGTGTATTCTGTCTTAACTTGGTATTTTTTTGGAAGGGATCCGAAGAGAAAAGCCGTTGTTCCTGAATTTAATGTGCCACATAATATTTCTGCAATGTTCATGGCATATATTAATGGAGAAAGAGATTCAATAAGAATATTAAAGATTGGAATACTGTCATTATTATCCAAAAATTATATTTCCGTTATTAAAGATAAAAAAGGAAAAATTAAAAAATTTATTTTGAATAGTAAAAATAAAAAAAATTTAGAATTAAGAAAGACAAATTTATTTGAAGAAGAAAATGAATTACTGGATATTTTGTCTGAGGGGGACTTATTTTCCAACAAACAGTTAATTTTAAAATATAAAAACCGTATTGTATATTTTTTAGAGAAAAAATATAAGAAAACGATATATAAAAATAATTATTTTTGTTTTATTCCATTTATTTTAGGAACTGTGATTTTATTATTTCTTATATTATTGAAATTAACAAAGGGAAGTGTTGAAAATTCAGTTCGTACCACAATAGCAGGAATTATATGGTTAAAACTTGTGTATGATATGTCAAGGGGAGTTTTGAAATTTTTATATATTACAGTTGTTATAGGTGGAATTATTGGGGTTATAATGTATGTTGATATTTATTCGGGCATAAGTTTATTTACTTTAGGGATAATATTTTTGGTTTATGAAAAAGCGATAGGAAAGTACACGACTGCAGGAAGAAGAAAAATGGAATATATCGAAGGGATGAAAATGTATTTTAATACAACAGAAAGATACAGGATAGATAAATTTGAAACGCAAGAGGAAAAATTGAATTATTTTAATTATTTGCTTCCTTATGCTGTTGCACTTGAAATAGAAGATGAAAGTTTTAAATTATTTATGGATTCTTTAAATTTTTTAAATATGATGGGAAATTACAAAGAGGCAAAATATTTTGTCGATGAATATACAGTTTCAATATTTCCTAATAAATTGTTTAAAAATGTATTTGATTTTTTTAAAGCTTGACTTATTAAGATTAGACAAGTTTGGAGCTTGAGAAGGTTAAAATATAAAAATGTATTAAAGGAGCTGATTAATGAATAAATCTTATATAGTTATAATTGAAATTATTGTGGTTGTGCTTGTTGTAGTGTACTCTGTTTTGACATGGTATTTTTTTGGAAGAGATCCGAAAAGAAAGGCAGTTGTTCCTGAATTTGTGGAGCCAGATTACATTTCTGCAATGTTTGTGGCTTATATTAATGGTGAGAGGGATTCAAAGGAAATATTGAAAATTGGAATATTGTCGTTAATACTAAAGGGATACATTTCTGAAGTTGATGAAGCTGGTACTGGAAATAGGAAATATACTTTGAATAAGAAAAATAGGGATAATTTGAGATTGAGAAAAGAAACCTTGTTTGAGGAAGAAAATAATTTGCTGGATGTTCTTTCGGAAAATGATTTGTTTGGGAATAAACTGGGAGTGATTGGGTATAAAAATCGAATTGTTCATTTTCTGGAAAAGAAATATAAAAAGATGATTTATAAAAATAATTACTCATATTTTATTCCATTTATTTTGGGAATAGCAATTTGTGTGGCTTTTACATTGTCAAAATTAATGCAGAAAGATATTGCAAGTTCGATGATTCTTACAATTTTTATATTTGGATGGCTAGCATATGTATATAGCATGCAGAGAGGATTATTGAAATTTTTGTATGTAACAACTACTGTGGGCGGGTTTATTGGCGTGATATTGTATGCGGATATTTTTTCTGGAATAATTTTGTTAATTTTAGGGATAATGTTTTTGATATATGAAAAGGCAATAGGAAAATATACAGTTTCAGGACAGCGAAAAATGGAGTATATTGAAGGTTTAAAAATGTATTTTGAAACTGCTGAAAAAAATAAAATAGATAAATTTGAAACAGAAGAAGAAAAACTTAATTATTTTAATAGAATATTTCCTTATATTATCGCACTTAAAGTGGAAGATGAAAAAATAGTAATTTTTAAGGATTCTTTGGATTTTTTAAATATAATGGGAAGTTATGCTGAAGCTCAATGTTATGTTAATGAGTATGTAGATAGGAAATTTCCGATTTTTAGAAAAAAATATATTTTTTGGTAAGATAAGCAGATGATTAGAAAAGTAAAATGTATTTTAGAATTAAAATAACAGAATTTTATAAATTATAAAATAATGAAATGAAAAAAAGGAGAAGAAAGTTAAAAATGAAAATAGTATATTTAGATAATGCCGCAACTACAAAAATGTCCGACAAAGTGATAGAAGAGATGACAAAATCGTTTAGTGAAAATTATGGAAATCCGTCTTCTGTGCATTCATTGGGACAACGGGCAAAATCAGCTGTGGAAAGGGCAAGACATATTGCTGCACAGAATTTGAAGGTGGAAACGACTGAAATTGTGTTTACATCTGGTGGGGCTGAAGGGAATAATCTTGTGATAAGAGGGTTTTTAAAGGCGAACAAGGATAAAGGGAAACATATTATAACGTCTAAAATAGAGCATTCTACGGTTTTAAAGACTTTTGAGCAGCTTGAAAATGAAGGATATGAAGTTTCGTACATTGGCGTTGATGAAAATGGAGTTGTAGATATTGAGGAGTTAAAACAGGAATTGAGGGAAGATACGGCACTTGTTTCGATAATGTTTGTGAATAATGAAACTGGAGTTATTCAGCCAATTAAGGAAATTGGGGAAATTTTGGCAGAGAGAAATATATTTTTTCATACGGATGCAGTACAGGCGATAGGGAAATTGGAAATTTTGCCAAAAGATTTGAAAATAAATGCTTTGACAGCAACAGCTCATAAATTTTACGGGCCTAAGGGAGCAGGATTTGTATTTATTGATAAAAAATATTCGGTTGAAAAGGAAATCTGGGGTGGCTCGCAGGAAAGAAACAGACGAGCTGGAACAGAGAATGTCCACGGAGTTTTGGGGCTTGGTGTGGCACTTGAGGAAGTTTATGAAAATTTGGAAGAAATGTCAGAAAAAAAAGAAAAATTACAAACTTATTTAGAAAATAAACTGAAAACTGAAATTGTAAAACTTGGAAAAAAAATAAAAATAAATGGAGAAAAAGCGGATAGAATAACAACAACAACAAATGTCTACATAGAAGGAGTGGATATTCAAATGCTACTGGTAGCACTAGATTTAAGAGGAATCTGCATAAGCGGCGGTTCAGCATGCATGTCAGGCTCGCTTGAAAATTCACACGTTTTGAAGGCTATGGGGCTTACTGATGAGGAATTGAAAGGTTCATTTAGAATTAGCATTGGAAAAGATACCACTATTGAAGATATAGATTATTTTGTCGAAAATTTAATTGAAGTTATTTCATAGAATTAAATAAAAATAACTTATCTGAAATTATAAGGATAAATTTTTAAATAAAAAAATAATGATATATTTAAAATTGGAGAATAAAATAAATGAAGAAAAGCAAAAAGAAAAAATATAAGTTTCTGTGTGTGAGTGATATTGAGATTTTGGCCGATATGGAAGAGGATTTATTGAAGCAGAGATTTAAGGATATAGACTTTATAATGTCTGCTGGTGATGTTTCCAACAATTATCTGGATTATCTTGTTTCGGTATTAAATAAAGATTTGATTTGCGTTAATGGAAATCATACGTATAATAGGGATTGTCCGATAGAATTTGCAAAGGTAATTAATGGTAAATTTATAAAATATAAGGGACTGCGGATATTGGGACTTGATGGGAGCAAGGTTTATTCGTTTCAGGAACATCAGTATAGTGAAAGTCAGATGAAAATGAAAATTTTAAAAAATATTTTTTTTCTTCGTAAAGGTGTTGACATTGTTTTGAGTCATGCTTCGCCTGAAGGGATTCACGACAGAGATGATGGTGTTCATAATGGTTTTAGGGTTTTTCATAAGGTTATAAAGCATTTTAAGCCGAAATTGTGGATTCATGGGCATATACATTTGTCCAATTTTATGAATTATCAGGATACAATGGTTGGAGATACAATGGTGTCAAATACGTTTGGATATAGGATATTTACTATTGAAAAATAAAGAAATGTTAAAAAAGTTGTACAGTTATTGAAATATTTTATTTTAGAAAAAGTGGATATTTGGAGGAAAAATGGAAAATAGGACTTTGATGAATGTGATGGAGGCGGAAGAGGCTTATAAAAAATTTCTGAAGTCTTCGAGAGGAATATTTGGTTTTAATTTTAAGAAAAAGGAGAATTTAAAGTCGTTTTCGGAAATTCAAAAGGAAGAAAATGCCTATAATAGTGTGAATTTAGGGATAAAGGAAGTTCCGCTTGATAAAATAGTAGGAAGTGTTGAAAAATATGCAGATTTTGATAAAAATTTTGTTCCTAAAAATAATGTGGTAAAACAGAGATGGATAAATATTTACATTGGATATACGTCAGATAGTATGCTTCCGACGGTTATTCTTTACAAAATAAAGGATAATTACTATGTTTATGATGGAAATCATAGAGTTTCAGTGGCGAAATTTCTAAATTTTGCAACAATTGAAGCACAAGTGGAGGAGTTTTTGCCAACAAAGGATACGAAGGATAAGGTTATTTACAGGGAGAACATGATTTTTGAGAAGGAAACAGGACTTTCTGATATTTTTCTTTCAGAGCCCATAAAATATAAATATTTGAAGGAAGAAATCGAAAGTTATAAAAATCTTTTAGACAAGAGAAAAAATGAAAATTTGGATTTGAAGGAAACAGCTAAAAATTGGTATATGAATGTATTTTTACCAATAAAAATGATACTTTCTGAAAATGAAATAATTAAAAATTATGAAGGTAATCCAGATGATGTTTTTTTGTTTTTTTTAGAACATAAATATTATTTGAGTAAAAATCATGGGAAAAATGTAGGATATTTGTATAGTGTAATTAACTTTATAAATTTAGTAAAAACAAACGAAAATAAAGATTTGGAAAATATTTGTGAAATTCAGACGCAAGAATTAATTGAAAAATGTAAAAAATTGGAAAAGATTGATGGTGAGCTGATAAATTCTAATTTTAAACATGAAATACAAGTAGAAGCAGAATTGGAAAATGAAGTTGTAAGTTATTTTAGAAATGCAGTAGAAAAACTTTCTAATAGATATTCCAGCTATTTATTTGAATCTGAAAAAATGGCAAATAATGAAATATGGACTTATTTTGCTAAATATATTTTGAATTATATAAAAATTTTAAATACTCATGAAAATAATCATTTTAGCAGTATGAATGGTAAAAATATTATTGAGGAAAATAACTTTGAAAAAGAGCAAATAACTAAACCCAAAATGCAATTTGACAATATTGAAGTAAACACACTGAACTATATCCTTGAGGTATTTTTGCCAATTGCTGAAATATTTTTGAAAATAAATGAGAAAGATCACTTTGTTGTGAATGAATACGAAAAATTGCAAAATGATTTCTTTAGTTTATTAAAATTAAAAAATTTGCTTAAAGCAGAAGGAAAATCTACTAAATATGAGAATATAATGACTGAAAATATAGAAATTGGTATAAATACCAAAAATAAAAAAGTCCTTTTTGGAGTACAGGAATTTCTTGTTTTAGAAAAGAAAAAAGAATTTTTGAAAAACTTGAAAAATCCTAAAATTTTTGAAGAGATATTGAAAAAATATGGAGAAATAAAAAAATACGAAACTTATGTAAAATTTTTTATAGCACTTGATAATTTTGGAGAAGAGGAATTTTTAGATAATTTAGAAAAAAATTTAGAAAAATTTTATTTACAGGATGATAATGTGGTTGAGTATAAGACGGAAAAAGTGATGAATATTGAGAATGATGATATTTTTGAAAGTGAATATGAAATTGGGTTTATAGATTTTTTTGTAATAAATTTGTCTGGTAAGTTATTTTAAAATTTGTTAATAAGGAAGGGAATTAAAATGAATAATATAAAAGCGATATTTATGGATTTGGATGGAACAGTGCTGACAAGTGAGCATAAGGTTTCGGAAAATTTGATAAGAAAATTGAGAGAACTGGAAGAAAAGGGAGTGAAAATATTTATTGCAACTGGGAGAACCTTTTCTTCGTCAAAGCCTTTTGTGGAAATGTTGGGGATAAAAAATCCAGTAATTAACTATAATGGAGGAAGAGTTGTAAATCCTTTGAACAGTGAAGTTATTTTTGAGAAGCCTGTTGAGGTACAGGATGTTAAGGAGCTTATTAGAATCTCAAGAGAAAAGAGAATTCATCTGAATTTATATATGAATGACAAGTTATATATTGAAAATGAAACAGACGAAGGTATAAAGTATTCAGAAAGTGTGGAAATTCCGTATTATGTAAGAAATTTTGACGAATTTATTGGAAAAACTTCCACAAAGGCGTTATTTATTGCGGAAAATGCGATTTTATTAGAATTGAAAAAGGAACTGGAAGAAAAATTACCGCATATTAATTTTGTATTTTCAAAACCATATTATTTGGAATGTTTGAATAAGGAAGTAAATAAAGGGCTGGCAATAAAGGAACTGTTGAAAAAATATGATATTTCCCCAGAAGAAACAATGGCGTTTGGAGATCAGTGGAATGATTTGGAAATGTTGAAGTTTGTGAAATATGGGTATCTTATGGGGAATGCTACGGAAGAATTGAAACAGGAATTTTCAAAAGATAAAATTACTCTGTCAAATGATGAAGATGGTATTTATGAAGTGATAAAAGAACTTTAGGTATTTTTATAAAAATAGAAATTAGGTAGAAATTATGGGAAATAAATTTGTACATTTGAAATTGCATACGGAGTATTCACTGCTTGAAGGTGTTGGGAAGATTGATGAATATGTTGGAAGAGCTAAGGAAATTGGGGCAAAAGCACTTGCAATTACCGATACTTCGATGTTTGGGGCAATTGAGTTTTTTAAGAAGTGTAAAAATGCTGGAATAAAGCCGATTATTGGACTTGAGGTGTTTCTTGATGGGCTGGAGAAAGTAGGTGAGTTTTCGCTTACTTTACTTGCTAAAAATCAGAATGGGTATAAAAATTTATCAAAATTGTCGTCAATTTCATATAGCAGGTTTACACGGAATCGGAATAAAATTAAGTATGATGAATTGAAAAAATATTCAGATGATTTGTATATTTTGTCGGGCGGGATAAATAGTGAAGTTGTAAAGGGTATTCTGGACTTGGAAAATACTCAAGTTAGAAGGGTTATTGAGAAACTTGGCAAGGATTTTGGGGATAATTTTTTTATTGAAGTTCCTGCTGTGGAAAGGCTGGAAAAGGCTAGAAAAATGCTTTTTGACATTGTGCGTAAAAATAAATTTGACAATTTTGTTATTACGAATGATGTTTATTATCCGAATAGAGAAGATGCAGTTTTGCAAAAAATTGTGGAATCAATAAAAGAGGGAAGCAAAATTGATACAGAAAAATCGGGAAATAGTGAAATTTTGTATGATGATTTATATCTAAAATCTGAAAATGAAATAGAAAAAAGTTTTGAAAATAAGGAATATAGTGAATTTTATGAAACTGGAATTAATAATGTGGAAAAAATTGTGGAAAACTGCAATGTTGATTTTGAGTTTCATCATTTTAAATTTCCAAAATATTCATTGCCACAAAATGTGAGTGAAAAGGAATTTTTACGAAATCTAGTATTTGAGGGACTTTTTCATAAATATTTAAAAAAATCTGTTTCAGATTCTGAAAAATTGCAATTGGATAAAAATTTTGAAATAATAGAAAAAGAGATTGCAAAAGATGAAATTGCTGGGCAGAAATTGAAGGAAGTTAAAATTCGGGAAGAATTATTAAAGAATAATTTGGAAAATGTTTTGGAGCGTGCAGAGTATGAGCTAGAAATTATTGATAAAATGGGATACAATGGATATTTTATCATTGTATGGGATTTTATAAAATTCTCACGTGAAAATGGGGTTTATGTTGGGCCTGGAAGGGGTTCTGCGGCTGGGAGCATTGTTTCGTATGCTTTGAATATTACGGAAATTGATCCACTTGAATATAACTTGATTTTTGAACGTTTTTTGAATCCTGAACGTATTTCAATGCCTGATATTGACATAGATTTTGATCAGGAACAGCGGGAAATTGTTATAAATTATGTGGTAAATAAATATGGGGCAGAGTATGTGGCACATATTATTACGTTTGGAACGCTAAAGGCTAGGCTTGCGATTCGTGATGTGGGGCGTGTGTTAAATGTTTCGCTTGTAAAAGTCGATAAAATTGCTAAAATGATACCGTTTAATACGGAACTGACAGATGCTTTGAACAATATCCCTGAAATTAGAAAAATGTATGAAACTGACAGGGAAATAAAAAGAGTGATTGATTATTCGCTAAAATTAGAAGGAAAAGTACGGCACGCCTCTGTTCATGCGGCTGGAGTCGTTATTTCCAAAGATGTGCTAAGTGATGAGATTCCGACTTATTCTGATGGGAAAACAAAGATTGTTTCGACGCAGTATCAGATGAAGGAACTGGAAGAGCTGGGAATTTTAAAAATGGATTTTCTTGGCTTGAAAAATCTTACAATTTTGCGAAAAACTGTAGAAAATATTGAGAAAAGAAGAAAAACAAAGATTGTATTAAATGATATTGCTCTAAATGATGAGAAAACTTATGAACTACTTACAAAGGCAGATACAATGGGAGTTTTCCAATGTGAGTCGGCTGGAATTAGAAGCCTTATGAAAAAAATGAAAATTGAAAAATTTGAAGATATAATAGCTCTTTTGGCACTTTATCGTCCAGGGCCTTTGCGAAGTGGAATGGTGGATGATTTTATCAATGTGAAAAATAACAGGACTGAGATAAAATACATTGATAACTCGCTAAAATACATACTTGAGGAAACTTACGGGATAATTTTGTATCAGGAGCAGGTTATGAAAATTGTGAGTGAAATGGCAAATTATTCACTTGGAGAAGCTGATGAGCTACGGCGTGCGATTGGAAAGAAAAATCCTGAACTAATGAAGAAAAATCGTGAAAAATTTGTAACAAATGCTGAAAAAAACGGAGTTTTGTCGAAAAAGGCAAACGAAATTTATGATTTAGTGGAAAAATTTGGTGGATATGGATTTAACAAGTCACATTCGGCAGCTTACGCCCTGATTGTTTACTGGACAGCGTATTTTAAGGCAAATTATCCATTGGAATTTTTTGCTGCGATAATGACAACCGAAGTGCATAATCTGGACAGATTTGTTGTTTTTGTAAATGAAGCCAAGGAAAAGGGGATTAATATATTTTTGCCAGATGTGAATTTATCTGATTATGATTTTGAAATTGAAGAAAATCAGGCGGATAACGAAAATTTTGGAAAGGTTGGAATAAGATTTGGACTTTTTGCGATAAAGGGCGTGGGAGCAGCTTTAATTAATGAAATAAAAAAAGAACGAAAAAACGGAAAGTTTGTTTCCTACAAAGATTTTGGATATCGGATGAAACAAAACGGAATTACAAAAAAACAGCTGGAATCGCTAATTTTATCGGGAGCATTGGATGGACTTGATGGAAACAGGTTTGAAAAATACAAGTCTATTGATAAAGTTCTAGAATACAGTCAGAAAAAATACGAATCTGAAGAAGATTTACAATTAATTTTATTTGGAGGGAAAAAGGATATATCAGTTGACTTCCAGATGGAAAAAAGCGATGAGTTTCCTCAAAAAGTGTTACTTCAAAATGAAAAGGAATATTTGGGAATCTACGTTTCAAGCCATCCTTTAAATGAGAAAAAAAATCTGATAAATATAATTTCCCATAATAAAATATCAGAAATTTCTCAAAAAGAGTTAAAAAAAGTACGAATTATCGGAATAGTAAAAAATGTAAAAAAATTTGCAACACGGGCTGGAAAAGAGCCAATGGTAAAATTTGAAATGGAAGATTTTCAAAAAAGTATTGAAATAATCTGTTTTCCAAGAGAATACATAACTTTTGGCTATAAAATCACGGAAGGGCAGATTATGGTGCTGGAAGGAATTGTAAATTCCGAGCAAAATAGAAATACAGTTATTTTAAACAACATTTGCAATATTGAAAATCTGGAAGAAAACAAGAATCTGAAATTATACATCTTGATTGACGAAGAAGTGAAAGAAAAGAATCAGGAATTGAAGCAGATTGTTTTAAAAAATAAAGGTGATAATCAAGTATTTTTAGCGTTTAAAACGAATGAGAAAAAGGAAGTTGTAAAACTGTCTGAAAAATATAATGTGAATCTGTCGCTCAAGTTTATTAGGAAAGTTGCGAAATTAGTGGGAATTGAGAGAATAAAGTTAAAATGAGAAAAAAATTAAAGGAGTTGAGATATGTTTTTTTTGAATAATAAGAAATTAAAAAAATCTTTTGAAATAGTATTAATAATGATAATATTTTTTACAATAAACATTGTAACATTTTCTGAAAAATCAGAGTTTTTGGCAATTGGAAATTTGAAAATTGTAAGACAGGAGCCATTAGTTATAAAAAGGGAAGATTTGAATATTACGATTGAGAAAAATAAGACAATAAAGGTTGAGAGTGTTTATACATTTGAAAATGTCGGGAATTATAATGTGAAATCGACGTTTATGTTCTGGCTGGATACGAATATTGAGAAGAGCTTAAAAGAGGATTTTAGTAATAAAAATACGAATAATCGGGGGAAATTTGTAAAAAATATAAAGTTTTTGACAGATTATAAAAAGGCACAAAACTTGAGAGCAGTTATAAAATTTGATGAAAATATTTATGAAAGTCAAGTTACAGATAGTATCCAGCGTGAATGGTTTGCCATTTCAAAGGTTATTCCGGCGATGGAAGAAGGGAAAATCGCTGTTTATTATGATTTGGTAAATACAAAATTTTCAAGAAATAAGGATTTTGTGTACAGTTTTGAGCTAGTTGACAATTTTTTTAATAAAAATAAGGCGGAAATATTATATGTAAATGTTTATAATAAATCAGATTTAAAAATTGCCAGTATAAATTTTAAAGATTATGAATTTAAGAATGTTAGTAAAAATAGTACAAAAGAGCATTACGAACTGTTAGAGAGTGGAGTAAATCTGGATGGAAAAATTTCAATAAAATTTAAGTAGGGTAAATATTGGTAATTTTGCCTGAAATGTAGTAAAATATACACAGATTAATTCAAATATAGAGAGAATCACAAAAATTGAAATGAGGGAAAAATGAGAATTATAGCAGGAACGTTGAAAAATAGGAGAATAAAGTCGAGGGAGGGGAGAGAAACCAGGCCAACGCTGGAAAGGATAAAGGAGGCAATTTTCAGCATAATTGGAGAAAAAGTCGTAGATGCAAAATTTCTGGACTTGTATTCAGGAACTGGGAATGTTTCATTTGAAGCACTTAGCCGTGGGGCAAAAAGGGCGATTATGATTGAAGAGGATAAGGAGGCACTTAGAGTAATTATTGAAAATGTGAATCATCTTGGCGTGGAAGAAAAATGCCGTGCTTATAAAAATGATGTTTTTCGAGCGATAGAAATCCTTTCAAGAAAAAATGAAACATTTGATATAATATTTTTGGATCCACCTTATAAGGGAAATATTTCAACAAAAACGATTGAAAAAATATCAGAAGAAAATCTTTTGGAACGAGATGGAATTATAATTTCAGAACACAGCACGTATGAGAAAATGGCGGATAAAATAGGTGATTTTGTGAAGTACGATGAGAGAGATTATAATAAGAAGGTGGTTAGTTTTTATAGGTTTGAAGATTGAAAAAATAAAAAATAAGGAGAAATAAAAATGGCAGTAAAAAAACAAAGTTATGAAGAAAATATTGCACAAATTGATGAAATTTTGGAAAAATTGGAAAGTGAGGAATTATCACTAGATGATTCAATTTCTGAATATGAAAAGGCGATTAAGCTTATTAAAGATTCTGAAAAATTGCTTGAAGCTGGGGAAGGAAAAGTTATGAAGGTGCTTGAAAAAAATGGGAAAGTGGAAATGGAAGAGTTTGAATAAAAATTAAAGATAGATTTTTGAAAGTATAGAAGCAGAATATTTAAAATTTTTGAGTTCAGTTTTTAAATAAATTTTATTTAAAATAAAAATTTGAGTGACGGGGGATAAAATGTTACGGGAATATTTGGAAGAGAAAAAGAAGGTTGTGGAGAATAGCCTGAGGGAATTACTTGGGAATTATAGGGGTAGATATCCTGAAAAATTGGCAGAGGCAATGGAATATGCGGTTATGAACGGAGGAAAGCGAATACGTCCTATTTTGATGTATATGATTTGTGATTTGTTTGAAAAAAATAATTGTAAAAGTTATGATAAGGTTAGGGAAATTGCCAATGTACTTGAATTTATACATTGCTATTCACTTGTTCACGATGATTTGCCAGCGATGGACAATGATGATTACAGACGTGGTAAATTTACAGTTCACAAAAAATATAATGAAGCAATTGGGGTTCTTGTGGGAGATGTTCTTTTGACAGAAGCCTTTGGGATAATTGCTAATTCTAAAAGTTTAGGAGATAAAAATAAGATTGAGATTATTTCAAAATTATCTAAATATGCAGGATTTTTTGGAATGGTTGGAGGGCAGTTTGTGGATATGGAGTCTGAAAATAAGAAAGTGGAAATTGACACATTAAAATATATTCATGCTCATAAGACTGGAAAATTACTGACTGCTGCGATTGAATTGCCAATGATTGCTTTGGATGTTGAAAGTGAAAAGCGTGAAAAAATGGTGGAATATTCAAAGTTGTTGGGAATTGCCTTTCAGATTAAGGATGATATTCTAGATATTGAAGGGAATTTTGAGGAAATTGGTAAAAAATCGAATGATATTGAAAATGACAAGACTACTTATCCGAGTATTTTTGGGCTTGAAGAAAGTAAAAGGCTGCTACAGGAGTATTTGGAAAAAGCGAAAAAGATTATTTTTGACGAATTTGAGGGGAATCAGTTATTTTTAGAATTGACGGATTATTTTGGTAATAGGAAAAAATAATAAAAACCTTTTGTAAATATTTTGAAAGTTAGGAGTTATAAAATGAATAAAAAAATAGTATTTTATGCGGGATGTGCAATTGCGTTAATGCTTCCATTAATTAAAAGTGTTCACGCTTTTGCTTCGGGAATATCTCTTCTTATGGGAATTATTCTGGCAAGTTTCAGTTTAATTCTAGTTCCAAAAAATTTAGGGAAAATACGAAAACTTACGCTAAATTCAGCTGTCGTATTTTTTGGATTTGGACTTAGCATAAGTAAGGTTGTTGCTGTTGGAAGTAAAGGGATTTTTCAGACGGCAATTAGTTTGATTGTAGTTATAAGTATCGGGTTATTTTTGGCAAAAATTTTTAAAATGGAAAAAAAGTTGTCACAATTAATTGTGTTTGGGACTGCTATTTGCGGTGGAAGTGCTATTGCGGCAACTTCTCCAGTAATTGAGGCTTCTGATGAGGATATTGCCTTGTCTACTGGGATAGTATTTATTTTAAATACAGTCGCATTATTTCTTTTTGCATTTTTTATTAATTATTTTAAGTTAAATGCTGAACAAACTGGAATATGGACTGCACTAAGCATACATGATACAAGTTCGGTAGTATCAGCTGCAGCTTTTCACAGCACAGAAGCCTTGAGAATAGCCACAATTATGAAACTTACCAGAACTCTCTGGATTATTCCAATAGTTATTGTTCTTAGCATTTTAAATAAATCTGAAAATAAGAAGATTAAATTTCCGATTTTTATATTATTTTTCATTTTAGCTTCAATTGTTGCAACAATAATAAATTTACCAGCAATTTACAGTTTACTTACTCAAATAGGGAAAATGCTGTTATCCCTTGCACTTTATATGATCGGAACTTCATTAAATGTACAGACTATAAAAAAAATGACTGGGAAAAATCTTTTGTATGGTGTTACTCTTTGGATTTTTTCGATAATTTCAGGGTATATGATAATGATGTTTTTATAAAAAATGGTAATAAAAAATTATTTTAGCGTAATAAAAAAACAGGAAGGAAATAAAATATTATGAAAATAAAAAAATTAGTAATGACAGTATTAGTATTATTATCTGTACAAATGTGTGGGCCTGAACCTAAATTGGACTACAATGTTACAAAAAGTGAAAGTTATAAAATTTCTGAGAAAAAAATGAAAAAAATTTCTTTAGAAGTAAAAAAGGGTTTTGAAGCTGACACTGAGAAATACAAAAGTAAAACAAAAGAAGCAGCTAAAAGTTTTTTAGAAAATATGGTAGAAAAAGCCACTCAAGGTACAGATGAAAGTTTTGCTGCTGAAATGTTAAAGCAAATGGCAGTTAGTATGATGGAAAAAGGAATTGAGCATCAGCAAAGTAAAATAGAAGAGATTAGATTTTTTAATGACACAGAAGCACAGGTTACTCAAAAAGTAAAAATTTTTGACGGTAGTAAAGGAAATATTGCAAAATTTCAGAATGAATATGAACTTCTTAAACTTGTTGCACAAAAATTAAAATATAAAGATGCAGAAGATATGATAGCTCAAATGGAAAAAATGAATAAAAAAGAAGTTTTTTCTAAAATTATGAATGCTATAAGTGAAATTATAGAAGATGAATTTAAAAAAGAAGAAAATTATATAGAAATAACTGTAACTTCAAATATGAATAAAGTAAATAATACTTGGCATATGAAAGATTTGGATGAACAAATTAAAACAGTAGAAACAATATTTTCAAATTTAGCGAACAGTATGTAGAAAATATAGAAGGATAGATAATTATGTTTATAGAAAAGGAAAATTATTTTTATATTGAAGAGTTTGAAAAATACGGTATTACAGCAGTTTATACAAAAAAAATCGCTGGAAATATGTCTGATTACTGCCCAATTGAAAATCAAATAGAAGGTATACAGAAAAAAAATCGTGAAAAGTTGCTAAAAGATTTGAATTTAACCGATAAACAAGAAGTGATGGCATTTCAGACACATTCTAACAATGTAAAAACCATTGATGAAGATACAACGAAATATTATTATGAAAAAGAGGAAGATATTGATGGATTTTTGACAAAAAGGAAAGACATTGCAATTTTTACATTTTATGCGGATTGTTTGCCGATTTTTGTCTATGATAAGGAAAATCAGGTTATAGGAGTATGGCATTCAGGATGGCCAGGGACATTTAAGGAAATGATGAAATCAGGGCTTTTGGAAATGCAAAAAAAATATGGAACGCAAGTTGAGAATGTGGTAATGGCGTTAGGAATTGGGATTGGGCAGAAAGATTATGAAATTGGAAATGAATTTTATGATAAGTTTGTGGAAAAATTTGGAAAAAGTAACAGAGAAATTGTGGAAAAATCATTTTGGTTTAATGAGAAAACAGAAAAATATCATTTTGACAATACAAAATTTAATGAACTTATGGCACTCAAACTTGGGATAAAACAGGAAAATTTGATTGTAGCAACTGAAAGTACATTTGATGAAAAATTTCATTCTTATAGAAGGGAAGGAAAAAACGCTGGAAGGGCTACGGCTATGATTAGTTTTAAATAAAAAAACAACAAAAAAGAAAGGAAATGAAATTATGAGAAAAGTTTTATTTTTAATATTTTTAGTAGTGGGAACAATAGGTTTTTCTTCTAATTGTAATTGGTATGAAAACAATACAGGATATGCAAATAAAATGGTAGAATTAGTAAAAACTGCAAAATTAACAAATAAAATTTATTGTGATATAGAAAAAAATAAAATGGTATATGAAACAGTAGACAAAGAAAACGTAAGTTCTTTGGAAATCGGGTTAGTTTATAATAAAGGGGGAAGTAAAGCAGATCTTACATATATTGAAATTGCTAATTATATTGATAAATTTGAAAATGACATAAACAAATTATACCCTTGGAAAAACTTAACAGAATTAGAATATAGTAATTCTCCAGAATATTATAAATATAGAATGTATATTTATAGTCCAGAAAATAAAGAAGAATTTATGGCTTACCTGATTGTTTATGATACAATAAATGGAGAATGGAAACGTTTTTACAGTAAAGATTTTTGGAATAAAAATGATGAAAATGATGCGGGAATGATAGAAGTTATGGAAGAAATGGGGACAAAAGCAACAGACGATATAGCTTATTAAAAAAATAATTTTAAATAAAATTAGGAGATAAATAATGAATTTTTTAATAAAAATATGGATTGCATTTATTTTGGACTTGATTTTTGGAGATCCAGAGAAAATTACACATCCAGTCCAGATTATTGGTAAAATGATTACATTTTTAGAGAAAAAATTATACGGGAAAAAGGGTAGCTTTATTGGTGGAGCAGTTTTAGGTATTTTAGTAGTTGCAAGTACATTTTTGGTAATGTATGGATTTGTGAAATTGACAAAAATTGTAAAAGTTTTGCAGATTTTTGAAATTTATTTGATGTATACAATATTTTCGGTAAAATCATTGGCTCGTGAAGGGAAAAGAGTTTATAAGATTTTAAAATTAGGAAATCTGAAAGTAGCAAGAGAAAAATTGTCTTATTTGGTTTCAAGAGATACTGAAAAGATGGATAAAGTTATGATTATTAGAAGTACAATGGAAACTATTTCCGAAAATATGGTGGATGGTGTGATTGCGCCGATGTTTTATATGTTTGTGGGTGGACTTCCACTTGCGATGGCTTATAAGGCGATAAATACGCTTGATTCAATGGTTGGATATAAAAATGAGAAATATGAAAAATTTGGTACATTTTCGGCAAAATTAGATGATGTGGTAAACTTTATTCCAGCAAGAATTTCAGGGATTTTTATAACAGCAGCAAGTTATATTTTAAGATATAATTACAAAAATGCATGGAAAATATTTAAAAGAGATAGGAAAAATCACGCAAGTCTAAATTCAGGACATTCAGAAAGTGCAGTTGCAGGAGCATTAGGAGTGCAGTTTGGCGGAAAAGTTTCATATTTTGGAAAAGAAGTGGAAAAACCGATAATAGGGGATAAGAAAAAGGAATTTAGATTAGAAGATATTAAAAAAAATATACTATTAATGTATGTTACAAGTTTTGTAGCGATATTTTGTTTTTCTATAATTTGTTTGATTATAAATGGGCTGTTTAACAGCATATTTAATTCGATTGCATATTTTATATTGTATTTTTTTGTTAATATGTTGTTGTAAAAAAATCATTTTTTTTTAAATAATTTTTCAGTCCAGTAACATAAAAAATATGAAATTTTAAAATTTAATGCTCCGATTCCAGTTGCCAGAATATTTGTCAGTACGTGGCTTTCAAAGTATTTCTGGCTTACTTCCCCAACTATAAACATTCCCACACAAAATATTAACATTCTCTTCAAATATTCAATATTTCCACGTAATTTACCCCTATCCTGAAAGTATAAGATATTATGCACACCATTCACAAGCAAATTTATATTTATAGTGGAAATTACTGCCCCAGTTAAATATCCAAAATAAAATTCTACACACTTAAAAATTATCCCTAGAAGAAGGATTAATATCATAATAAAAATAGAAATAATATATGCTTTTTTTATGTTTTGTGGCATTTTTTCCAGCATTTTTCTTCCTTTCCCAATCTGTATTATTTTATGTTATTTACTTGCTTTATAAGTGACCAGTAGCCAGAAACGGCTCCTATTATCAGAAAAATAATTAAGACAAGTGGTTGATCCGTTTTGAACAGATATCTTTTTAAAAGTAAATAAAACCCCAGCATAATTAATATTGGTAATGCTAAAATATAAACCATATTTGTTGCAAGTGCAAAATATTTCATTAATTTGTTATTTCTTTTATTTTTTAATTCTTTTTCATTATTATGCCTACCTAGTTTTTTTTCTATTTCAAAAATTTTTTGTTTTCTTTTTTCTTCTTCTGTTTGTGCAGTTTTCTCTTCATCGGCTATTTCATTTTCTATTTCAAAAATTTCTTTTTTGTCTTCCAATTCCATAATATGACTTCCTTTTTAAAATTTTATTCAAATTTTTAATTCATAAATTAACTAAAACCCAAAATTCTTCCAATTTTTATCAATTTAATTTTTCAAAATTAGTAATTACAATTTTTTTAGTACAAAAAATATTCTGCTTTCCCCAAATTCAGGATTAGAAGCAGTATCAAACACTTCAAAACCATTATTCTGAACGGTTTCCACAATCCATTCAGACTCGTAAATAAATTTATGCTGCACTTCGTTGTATTTTCTGAATAAGTTATCATTTTCATTTTCACGGATAAATAAGTCAATTTCCACCAGATGCTTTCTTTCACTTAATTGTTCGTGTCGCCAGATGCTTGTATATTCAGACTCTTCATCCAGAAATACATCATTTTCAAATATTTCCTCAAAAATATCTTCTGTTACAGCATCAAAAATTAAATATCCATCTTTTTTCAAATTCTGATTACATTTTTCAATAAATTTCAAAAATTCCTTTTCATTTTTTAAATAATTTACCGTGTCAAAATTACAGATAATATAATCAACTTGTTGAATATCATTATTTTCATTTATGTTTTCATAATTTACAATATTTTCTTTTACTAATTTATAATTATTTGCAAAATTCTTTTTTAATAGTTTTTTTTCAGACATTTCCAGCATTTTTTCTGATAAATCCACTCCAACAACCGAAAATCCATCCCTCAAAAATCGCCATATAAATTCCCCTGTTCCACATCCCAAATCCAGAACAGTTCCGTTTTTTTTTATAAACATTCTCAAAAATTTATACCATTCGTCATAATTTACATATTTCATAAAAATATCGTAAATTTCAGCAAATTCCTTGTGCATTAATTTCCTCGTTTCTTTTAATTTGAATTACATATTATTATAGCATTTTTACTGTAACTTGTGAACTGAGTTTACAAGTTTTGATAAATATAAAAAATAAAGAAAAAACTCCCAATTATTATATTGAGAGTTTTTATGGATTAATTATTTTCAGGTTTTTTCAGTTTAGATTCCCATTCGCTGACTTCGTCTGGGAAATAATCAAGAAATTTATCAACTTTTTTACCTTTAATGTCAATGTTTAATATTTTGTCATCTTGCCGCAAAGTTCTTAATACGCTCAAATCTTCACGATTTTTTGTTCCACCGATAACTGTATGTTTTCCATTCAGATTTTTCATTGGCTGCATAGTTATGAAAAACTGGCTGCTGTTAGTGTTTGGGCCTGAATTTGCCATTGCCAGTATTCCTTCAACGTCAAAAGTCAGCCATTTTGTAAATTCATCTGGGAGAAAATATCCCGTTGTACCAGTTCCATTTCCAGCAGGATCTCCACCTTGAACAAGTCCGTTTGGAATAACTCTGAAAAAAGTCAATCCATTGTAAAAATTGTTTTTTGCCAAAAATACAAAGTTTGCAACATTTTTAGGAGCGGCTTCAGGATATAAATAAAATGAAATATCTCCTTTTGTTGTTTTTATAACTGCTTCCAATTGAAAACTTTGCATAATTTTTTCAAATTTTTTTTCTTCTTTTGATTTTTTTTCTTTAGCATTTACAACAGTTGCCATTAACAACATTAAAATGCTAACCAATACTACCATTTTTTTCTTCATAAACATTCCTCACTTTATTTTAAGCTATAATCTTTAATTCAAATATGAAAATTCGTCACTTAAATAAAAATTGCAAAACTATTTATTGTATAATCTTTTTACGTGTGTTATCATTTCTTCAATTTCCATTTTACCATTGAAATCAAATTCCAGAATTCTGAAATCAATATTTTCAATTTCCATATTATATTTCAAAAGTTCCTTTTCTTCCAGAATATTGTCATAAATAACAAGTACAGAAAACTGATTTCCAAAACCATCCACCAGCTCCAGTGTGTTAATCACACGATTTTTTGTCATATTAAGAGAATTTCTTATTATCTCATTCGCTGTCTTTTTATTTCGCACTTCCTTATAAAGCTCAGAAATTATCATAGGCAGCTTTATTGCAAATAATATTTTCAATTCTTCCCTTTTCTTAAATTTCACTATTGCCATTTTTAAAATCCTTTTTTATTTTTGTAATTTATCCTTGAATCGCTTTTGTTAATGGCGGAATGATCTGTTTCTTTCTTGAAACTACACCTTTCAAAGTTACTAAGTTGCTGTCAACTTTTTCTCCAAATGCTTTTTCAATAATATCATTTCCATCTCCTGAAACTAGAGCCACAGAATCATTTGATAAAATATTTGTGATTGCAAACATAAAGAATTTTAGTCCTTCTTTTGTAATAATACTATCAATTTCAGCAAGTAATTTTTCTTTTCTTTCCAAAACTTCTGCTTCATTTACAGTATTAACTTGTGCAACACCGATTTTTGCACCATCAATTTCAAAGATTTTCATATCCATATTTAACAGTTCTGCTTCAGATTTATCTCCAAGTGCAGTTCCAGCCTTTAACATTTCAAGTCCATACTCATCCGCATTTACTCCAGCGATTTCAGCCAGTTCCTTACCAGCCTTCACATCGCATTCTGTACAAGTTGGAGATTTAAAAAGCAATGTATCTGAAATAATGGCACTTAACATAAGTCCAGCAGTTTCCTTGCTTGGTACAAGATTGTTTTCCTTAAATAATTTCAAAATGATTGTCGCAGTACATCCGACAGGCTCTACTCTTGCATACAAAGGCTCATCCACATTAAAATTTGAAATTCTGTGATGATCAATCAGTTCCAAAACTTTTGCCTCTTCAAATCCATCAGCAGTTTGAGTTCTCTCATTATGATCCACCAGTATTATTTCTTTTCCAGCCACATTTTCCATCAATTCAGGCTTTTCAGCCTTAAAATAATTCAAAGCATACTTAGTTTCCTCATTAATTTCTCCAAGTCTTACAGCCTTAACATCTTTTCCCAATTTATTTTTCAGTTCTGCATAAGCAATCGCCGAACAAATTGTATCTGTATCTGGATTTTTGTGTCCAAAAACTAATATTGACATATTTTTTCCTCCTAAATTTTAATCATTTCATACTATTATAACCTATTAATCTTATTTTTGAAATAGAAAAATCCGTTTTTTTCAAAAATCACTTTAAACTTCCAATAATTTCACATCAATTTCATAATCTGTTGAAACTTTTTTGCTTAAAATATCCCTATACTCATTAATTTGCTCCTGATACTTCTCATTCGTTTCAGGCTCAAATCCAGTCTTGTAATCATAAATATAGATTTTCTTGTTTTCTTCATCAATGTTAATTCTATCAATAATACGCTTTTTTCCATCAGAATCATAAATTTCAAATTCCGTGTAGACTTTGTATTTCTTATCATAAATATTTTTATTTTTTTCGATAAATTTTTCCATTCTAACAATCAGCTCTTCTACAATCTTTTTCCCAAGCATATTTCCATATCGACTTAAAAGTGCTGATTTTGCAATTAATTTATCAGTTTTCAAGTTATTTAAAATGTGTTCAAAGTAGTAATGCATTGCAAGCCCTTTTTTACGTTTAAATTCCTTTTCTAAAGTTATACTTGATTTTTTTATTTTAAATTTATCCTCGGAAAAATAAGTTTTTAAGATTTTATTATTTATTTTATTTTCTTCCAATTTAGCATTTTCTTTTAAATTTTCAGAATTTGACACAATTTTTCTTTCTGTTTCAGTGATTTCTCCAATTCCAAATTCTGTATTTTCATCATAAACATCAATTAATTTCTTAATTAAATCATCGGAATATCCATTTTTTGTTATGTAAGCCTCAAAGTACAGCATCAGATTTTTTTTCGCACGTGTCAAAGCTACATAGTCAGCATTTATTTCTTCCATTTTTTCTTTTTGAGAGTTTTTTTCAGCGATTATTCCATATTCTTTTATATTTTTCAAATTTTTAGCATATTTTGAAAATGTTATTAAAAAATTAGTTACATTTGTAAAATTTTCATCATAATCAAAATATGTTTCAAAGGTTTTGAAATTATTTCCTCCAGTTTTTCCTTTTCGGTAATAGATTATCGTGTCAAATTCCAGCCCTTTAGACTTATGAATTGTCATCAGATTTATGGCATTTTCATCTGAACTGCTTATTTGCTTCAAGTTATCCTTTTCATCTTCAATATGTACAACAAATTCGTAAAGGTTGTCAAATTCCTTTAGAATATTGAAAAATTGAAAAATATTTTTTATATCGCTGTTTGTTGAATAAAAACTTGTTACATCAAAATCTTGAATAATTTTTTTTGAAAAGTTTTCTTTTACATATTTATCATTCAAATTAATTGAAAGTTTGTAAAGTTCCTTTATTTTTTCCAAAATTTCAGAAAACGAAAGTCCATTTCTTTCCATAAAATCAATATTTTTATATTCCAGCAAATTTTCTTTTTTTTCAAAATTTTCCAAATTTTCCACAAAATATTCAAAACTATTCTCATTTTCCAAATTTTTATGAGAAAAATCAATATTTGTTGTAATATATTTTTCAATTAAATCTTTATTTTCCACTAAATATTTTACGTGATCATTTAGGCAGCCAATCAAATCACTTCGCATAAATTCCAATAAATAAATAAAATTATGATAAACAAAAAATTTTATCAGCTTATACAGTGATTTAACAGCCCTGTAATCCAGAATCGAAGAGTTGCTCTCTAATGTAAATGGAATTTTTTCCTCATTCAGTCTTGCTGTTATTTCCGCAAGTTCCCTATTTCCACGACAAATTATACAGCTTTTACCAAAATTCTGAATTTTTCCTTCCCTCAAGTTTCGTATCATTTCCTCGTATGCTTTTTCAGGCTTTTCTTCCTCGTCTCCATATCTAGACTTTCTTTCCTGAAAATAATATCCAAAATATCCTCTCTGATAGTCCTCGTCATCACGATACAACGAATTTGTATATTTCCAGTTTTCATTATAGTTAGTAAAAATTTTATTCACATTTTCAATAATCTGCTTGTAGCTTCGATAGGATTTTTCTAGATTCTGAACATTTCCGCCGATTAAATTTTCCAAATTTTCAAAAAGTTCCTTTTCTCCACCACGCCAATTATAGATACTCTGTTTTTCATCGCCAACACAAATAATATTTTTGGCACTTGAAAGCAGTAATTCTAAAATTTTCCACTGCAAAATACTCGTATCCTGAAATTCATCAATCATAATCGTATCAATCTGCCCACCGATAAGTTCCAGAAAATCCTCAGTAACTGCGTTGCTATTGTTATTATCAGTCTTTACAAATCCCAGTTCCTTGTCAAAAATAAACTTATATGTGTAGGTGGAAATATCCGTGTGAGTAAATCTTTTTGTATTTAATTTCGTCTGCTCTGCAATATCAAATATAATTTTTGCCAATTCCTTTATTTTCCTGTCAGTCGGCAATACTTCCTCATTAAAAATATAATTTGAAACTGTTTCTCGCAAAATATCCTGCTCTTCCTTCATTTCATCCAGCAGCTCCTTAACATCTTTCCCACGAGTTTTTCCACCATCCCAAATATTTCCCGTGCCAAAAATATCGTCTGATTTTTCCAATATTAATTTTATTTTTTTATCTTGCATAGCAGAAATATCAAAATTATTTTGATTCAATTCTTCAAACTTTTTAAAAATATCAGTAAATTTTCCATTCAATATTTCAGTAACTTTTTTTCCTTTTATCTCAGCAATTTTTTTCACGTTTTCAAAAATATTTTCAAAATTCTCTACAAAACTTCTACTTGATTTATTATTTTTTAAAATTAAATTTGCTTCCTTGTAACTATCGCCAGCCAGCAAAAATTTCTCTTGCATATCCAGCAGCGACTTTACAATTTTCACATAAGTTGAAATATTTTTTCTGTCTTTTTCTTCATCAAATATAAACTTAAATTTTTCAAAATAATAGCTGTTTCCAATTATTTTTATCAAAATATCATTGTAAAACTCATCTTCTTCCTTATCAATTGTTTCATAATTGTAAATACCAAAATATGGAGCAATAGTATTTTTAAAAATTCTGTTTGTAAATCCGTCAATTGTGTAAATCCTGATTTCATCCTTATTTTTTATCATTTCAAAATATACATTTTGCAAATTTTCCTTCAAGATTTCGCTGTCAGAAAACCCATAAAGTTCTTTTAGACTTTCTTCCAATCCTATCCAGTCATATTTTTCAAACGCAATCTGATATAGAAAGTCGTAAATCCGCTCCTTAATTTCCGCAGTAGCCTTTTTCGTAAAAGTCATTACAACGATATTTTTATAATTTACGCCTCTTATTAAGTTTGCAATGTATTCCAACGATAGCCTATAAGTTTTTCCAGTTCCTGCACTTGCCTTCAAAATAATCTTATTTTGGTTGTTATCATTTATGTTATTTATTTTCACTATTTAATTCATCCTCCCTTCTGCATACATCCTTAAAAGTTTGATAAGTGTAATTTTGTACATCTCTTACGTCACCAATATCATAATAATCGGTTTCATAATATTTTTTCACAACTTCCCGAATATCCTCCTCATTTAGAAAATCTTCGTCCTTTTCCCTTGTATCGCCAATTATATCGCCATCCCAAACATCTACCACAAATCTCTCTATTTCCTGCCCACTTTTTTCAGGCAGCATAACAGAATAATAATCCAGCTGTTTAAAGGCATTTACGACTTTTTCCTTCTTTTCTTCCCCTTTTTTATTTTTCAAAATACCAGATTTATAGTCATACAAAATCTCCTTGTTTTTCAATTTTATATGCAAGTCAATCATTCCATTTATAAAAATATTTTCATAAATTTCCTTTTCAGATTTCAGCTTTATTCTCTCTTCTGAATAAATCTCAATTTCTTCTTCATTTTCCAGTGTTTTCATCAATTTTTGTAATATTTTTTCAACAGATTTTACAATTTCCTCAAACGAAACTTTTTTATAAAATTCCAGATATTCCTTCGGAATTTTGTATTCAAGTGAATTTAAGATATTTTTCAACGTTTCCTTAATTTCCTCTTTATTTATAACAAATTTTTTCTGTTCAAGCAGTTCTTTGTTCTCCATTACGATTCTTTCATAAAGCCCATGAATAATGTTTCCAAACATCAGATTATCAACTTTATCCTCAATTTTTTCAACTTCTGTATTTCCAATCATCTTTTTCAAATAATATCCATACTCAAAATTCTGCATTTCCTCAAAGGAATAATACCCCAAACTCACTTTTTCAGCCTTAATCTTATCCAAATCCTTTTTCAGTTTCGTTGGAATAAATTTCCCAATTTTTCGTGATTCCCAAGAATTTTCCATTTTTTCCAAAAAATATTTCTTAATAAAATCCAGTTCATCATTTTCATCTATTTTATTTTTTTGTGCCTCTATTCCATATTTCAGCTTAATTTCCTCAACAACTCCAGCGGAATCTATGTTTTCATCCAGATTTTTTACATAGGACAAATATACATTTTTTGCTCCTAAAATATTTTGATAAAATCTAAAAATCTCAATTTGCTTTTCATCATCGCTTACAGGAAGCCCCATTTTTGCACGCTGAATTTTTGTGAATAAATAGTTATTTACATTTATTTTTGGGAAAGTATCCTGAACATTAAGAAATATCAGATTTTCCTTTTGTGTTTCTGAAATTGCTGAAAATGAATTAATTGAATATCTTGAAATATTTTCACTGTCCTGTTTATCGCTTTCTTCAAGATTTAGACTAATCGCCTTTTTATCAAGATATTTCAAAAATAATTTCAGTAAACTTGCTGAAATCCCATTTTCATTAAAAAAATCTTTCCAGAGATTATCAAATGAAAAGTCTTCCAGCACTACCATTTCCGACAATGCCTCAAAATATTTATCTCTGACATCCTTATCAATTTCTCCACTTCTATCAAAAATCATTTCAAGATAATTCCCATATTCCTCAAGCGTCTGATAGTCAAAAATCATTTCAATTTCATTAATAAAATTAATCAGTTCCGCAATTTCAGAATCCGCCGTTCCAGCAATCCTGCTATTCAATTTTTCTGCAATCTTAAAAATTTCATCTCTTGAAATATACTTATAATCCTGCCCTACAATTTCCATAAAAAAATCATACGACTTTTTTAAGCCAAAAATTTTCAAAAAATCATTAGATTTAAAAGCAGCATACAAATCTTTCATCCTGATTTTTAAAGATTGTCCATAATTTTTCATAAATTTCACATTTTCAAAATTTTCTTCTATTTTACTATCAGAAAGTTTTAAATCTTCATTTTGAATATGTTCAACATTATTATTATTTTTTTCAATTTCAGAATCAAAATCATCATTTTCCAATTTTTTCCCAATAATTTTAACATTTTCCAAAATATTACAAATCAATTCCAATATCTTATAAATCTTCGTTTTCTGCATCGTAAGTTCCAAATTGGAAGAAATTTTTTCCTGCCTTAAAAGCTGATAATCCTTTTTCCCATCTTCTCCATTATCCTGCAAATCATAAATCTTATAATTTACGTGATTTTCATCCTTTTTTAAATCTTCAATTTTTTTTCTATTAATATTTTTCATATTTTGAATAATTTTTGTATCCGCAGTTATTTTTTCATTCTGAAAATACTTATCATTTTTTAATTTTATTTCTTTTTTATTATCATAGTTTTCTTTAATTTCATTTTTTGTTTTATTATTCAAAACTTCAATTTCATCCAGCTTTTTTACAAGCCCCAAAAGCTGTGAAAATTTATTTTCATACTCAAAAATCTCAATATTTGTCCCAAAATTTTCCCAAAACTCATTTCTATCAGGCAATGAAAAACTGTCCTTTATTTTCAACTTTTCCTCATTAAAATTATTTTCCGAAAGCTGCAAAATATTTTCTACATAAATTCCTCTATTTTCAATATTTTCAATTAACTCTTTTTCAAATGGAGTAATTTTAACTTTATTCACAAAGCAAATTTTAGAAAACTTCTTCAAAAAATTATCTGATATATTTTCCACATTTCTAAGCATATATGGTAAGATAAGCCCTTTTTGCTGCACAACTTTTTTCATCTCATTATCAATCTCAATCAAAGTTCCAAAAGTTTCAACTTGCCATTTCTCCAGCTCCACCTTCTCCAAATCAATCTTATATTCCTGCAATTCTGCAAATAAATTATAATAATTGTAGGCAACATCAATAATATCATAATAGTTATTTACCTTCATATCCTTTTTTAACTTTTCAGTCAAAGCATTGTAAAACAGCACAACCTGCTTTTCCTCTTTTACCACAATCTTATCCGTCACAAACACATTCTCATAAAAATCATAACTATTCATCATCTTAAAATTCTGAAAAATTCCCAATTTCTGCTGCATTTCCTCATTCTGTAAAAATTCCCTCTTTATCTCAAAAAACGAAGCCGAATTTTCAAATACAAAAAGCGTATTTTCATTCTTTTCAAACTCTTTAAACAATATATTTTTTAAATCAGATCCAATTCCTTTATAACTAATTTTCATAATATATTTTCCTTCCTTAATATCAAAAAAACTAAAATTAAAATTAGAAAAAATCACAGCCATTGTTTTAACTGTGATTTTAATATTTTTATAAAAAATCAAAAAAATTTACTTTTTAAAATTATCTTACAATTTGGAATAAGATTGCAACTACTAGAAATAATGTTGCAACTACTTCTGTAAATTTTTCAATTCCTTCTTTTTCTTCGTCCAAGATATTAGCAGAACTTTTTGCTAAACCTTGGCTTCTGTCTGGCTGTAGTAAAATTACGCTTATCATAATGATTGATAAAATTACTAGAGCTATAATTAATAAATTTTCTAACACGTGTTCCTCCTATAATTTACAAAACAAGAGAATAGCTAATTAATTTTTATTTTAATTACTTAGCTGCTGCATCTCCGGCTTTTATTATTACAGCGAATTTTTCAGGAATTAAACTTGCTCCTCCTACTAATCCACCGTCAATGTCTGTCTGAGCGATTAAGTCAGCTGCATTTCCATCGTTCATTGATCCACCATATTGAACTGTTACGTTTTCTGCAACTTCTTTTCCGTACAAGTCAGTTAATAATCCTCTAATGAATGCGTGAACTTCTTGAGCTTGTTCTGGAGTGGCAGTTTTTCCTGTTCCAATTGCCCATACTGGTTCGTAAGCAAGTACAACGTTTGCCATTTCAGCGGCTGTTACGTCTTTTAATCCACCAGTAATTTGAGTTTTAACAACATTATTAGTAGTTCCAGCTTCTCTTTCTTCCAAAGTTTCTCCAAAACATAAGATTGGTTTTAAATCGTGAGCCAATGCTGATTTTACTTTTTCATTGATGATTTCATCAGTTTCGTGGTAATATTCTCTTCTTTCAGAATGTCCTAAAATTACATATTCTACACCTAAATCTTTTAACATCAATGGTGAAACTTCTCCAGTATATGCTCCGCTTTCTTTAGCGTTCATATTTTCAGCAGCAATTTTAATGTTGCTTCCTGCAGTTTCTCTAGTTGCTGTTTCTAATGCAGTAAAAGGTGCTCCAATTACGATTCCTGCATTTTTTACGTCTGCTACTAAAGGTTTTAATTCATTGAAGAATTGGGCAGCCTCTTTTGCAGTCTTGTTCATTTTCCAGTTTCCAGCTACTATTACTTTTCTCATAGTTTCTCCTCCATTATTTATTTAATATTTTACATTTTCTTTTATTCTATCACATATTGCTTTTTTTATCAATGCTAATACACGAATTTTTCAATTTGATTTTTTATATCTTTTATGTTAAAATTCTTTTGAGTAATTAAAGGAAATAAAATCTAAAAATATATTAGAATTAGGAGGAGTTTATGGACAATAATGTAAGTGAACAAAAGTCAATCGCAGGATTAAAAGCCTTTGCTGTCGCTTTTCTTATAAATTTAAGCTTTTTTGCAGGATTTAGCATAAATGCTGCCATTTTCCCTATAAATCTAAGTTTTTCAATGGGATTTAGCCTACTAATACCAATAGTTGCATTAATTCTGGAGCAGGAAAATGGATTTGTACGGGCATATTCAAAACAGACATTGGCAGTAACAGTATTGTTATTGATTTCAACATTTTTAAATATTATTATAGTTGCTGGAAATATTTTATTTTTTGTAATTTTTGTAATACTATCTGTATTCCAAATTATTGCAACGGTATCATCAGCTTTGAAAAAAGAATTTAAAATTCCTTTTATAGAAAAAATTACAGATTTACTATTTGTAGACTAATAGAAATAAGGGGTGTAGGTTATTTTATGCCCCTGTACACAAATTTTAATAAAATTTATGAAAAAATTATTGACAAATTATAAAAATATATGATATACTAATTGAGTAACGTATGGGTGGATGTCCGAACGGCTAAGGGACCGGTCTTGAAAACCGGCGAAATCGCAAGATGTCTGGGTTCGAATCCCAGTTCACCCGCCATTTAAAATTTATATTTTTGGAGAAGTGGCAGAGAGGCCGAATGCGCTCCCCTGCTAAGGGAGTATCCGGGCTAAAACTTGGATCGAGGGTTCAAATCCCTCCTTCTCCGCCATTTTTTTTTAATAATTAAATTTAATAATCAAAAAAGTGCATCTGTAGCTCAATTGGATAGAGCGTCTGACTACGGATCAGAAGGTTATGGGTTCAACTCCTGTCAGGTGCGCCATTTTTAAGTAAAAATATTGATTTTAAAGTATTTGCGTCTATTTATAAAAAAGTTTGGCGACAAATTGGTGACATTTATTTGAGATTACTATTAAATATTTATAATTAAATTTCTCGTACTTCAAGTACGAGTTTTTTTGATTTTCAATTAAAAAAGATAGCCATTTCTGACTATCCCAATAAAACTTATTTATTTTCATTTATATCGTTCATCTTTTTATTATAATAATACAATATAATGAATGATACTATGATACTTAACATAACTATCGTAAGATTTTCAAACATTGTTTTCTCTCTCAATTGTTGAACCAAAGGTATTTTTTCCCAATTATTTTCTGATAATAATTTGTCTAAATTTCTTCTATATTGCCAATCTCTGTAAGCTATCATCAAAATTGAGCTTATTGTATAAAATGATGTAAGTTTTAGTATGCCTTTGTTGGCAAAATTTATTTTTTGACTCTCTTGAAAATCTTTGTGCCTTTTATCTTTAAATATCAAATCTCTAATTGTTTTTCTTGTCTGAGTCGTCGCCATTGCTCCCACCTACCATTCTATCTATGAAACGGTCTATTATTTTAGGTAATTTATCTTCCAGAACTTCTATAAGAAGTTCAACAAAATATCCTACAACTATAATTATTACCATAATAACCAGATGTAGTGAAGGTACTTTTTTATATACAGACAGATATGTAAGCACATAGAGTGCCAGTGCCATAGCACCGTATAAAATCCTAACCACAACAGGACTAATATCTAAGTGGTTATTGGCTCTGTATAGCAAATTCCCTAATGTTCCTAAAAGTAAACCATACCCTATAAATATAATATCCTTAATGTATTCTCCCATTATTGCTCCTTTTTAAAATATTTTTGGATTTTCCTTTTTCTCAACATCAAAAGCTTTTTGAATTAATGTTTTTATATCAAATTCTCGTGCCAGAATCTCAATCCCCTGTTCCAAAATTTCCTCTCCAATTTCTTCAGCAAAATTGGGAATAAATTTTCTATCAATTTCTTTTTCTTTTCTCACATACTCTCTTAATTTATCCCAAAATCCATCTGCCACAGCATCTAATTTTTCAATTCCCTTTTTTGCTTTTTCTGTAATTTCTATTTTATAAATTCCTTTTAAAATTAATTCTTTTGCCTTATTTAGAATATAAATTTTTGTTATTGTATTCATTTTATCTCTCCCTTTTCCTTATTTTTATTAATATTGTTTCTAACGTGGCTAACAAGCCGTTCAATCAATTTTACCTTGCTAGCCTTTAATACCAAAATTATTTTTAGCGTTCAAATATAGCTTCTATTGAAGCCATTTTTAGTTATTATTCCAGTATTTTTTTACCGCCGCTACATAATATTTTGCCAGTTCCTTTTTTGTTGCTTCTAATACTTCCATATCATTTTTATTTGTTATAAATCCACTTTCAAC